>CAYXLA010000096.1:0-8484 GCA_964465765.1 uncultured Bacteroidaceae bacterium
GTGTTGGATTAAGATACTGCCCACATAACACATAACACGTAACACATAAAACATTCAACGCTTCACGCATCACGCTTAACACAACACGTTAATTTACCTCTTCGAGGCACCACATCCTCTCAATATCAATGTATTGCAGTGTAAGCATCCGGCTGTGGTGTCCCGACGGGACACAATTCTGCGTAACCCCAGACTAAGGGAGAGAAGCGACCGCAGTCTGGGGCCCCAAACGACCCTCCCTACTCGTGCCTCGAAGAGGTACTTACATGAAGGACTGGATAAATCGCAGGTGCCGAAGGCACCAAGGCCGTCTAAATTCCGTCTAAGTTCCGCGGATAATAAAGAAATCAGTAGGATATGATAAGTCCGTAAGGACTTGAATGTTCTATGTTTTATGTTGAATGTGTTATGTGGCAGGTATGGGATGTGCACGTTTCACACTTCACGCTTTGTACGCCTGCTCGTGGACGCCGCTCACGGCGCGTCCGCTGGGGTCGTTGAGTCCGGCAAACGAGGCATCCCACGCCAGTGCTTCGGCTGTGGAGCATGCCACGCTGGGTATGCTGGGCACGCTTCGGGCGGCACTCGCGGACGGGAAATGCTCTTCGAAGATGCTGCGGTAGTAGTATTCCTCCTTGTTCATCGGTGGGTTCACGGGGAAGCGCTCGGCAGCATGTGCCATCTGCTCGTCGCTGACGGCAGTGGCGGTCATCTGCTTCAGCGTGTCTATCCAGCTGTAGCCAACGCCGTCGCTGAACTGCTCTTTCTGTCGCCACACGATGTCCTTGGGCAGCATGTCGCTGAAGGCTTCGCGCACAATCTTCTTCTCGATGACGTTGCCAGGGCACATCTTTGCACGCGGACTCAGGCGCATGGCTACGTCGAGGAAGTCCTTGTCGAGGAACGGTACGCGTCCCTCCACGCCCCATGCCGCCAGACTCTTGTTGGCACGGAGGCAGTCGTAGAGGTGCAGCTTCGACAGCTTCCTCACCGTCTCTTCGTGGAATGCCCGTGGGCTTGGCGCCTTGTGGAAGTACAGGTAGCCGCCGAACACCTCGTCGGCTCCCTCGCCGCTGAGCACCATCTTGATGCCCATGCTCTTGATGACGCGTGCCAGCAGATACATCGGCGTGGAGGCACGCACCGTGGTCACGTCGTAGGTCTCGATGAAGTAGATGACGTCGCGCAGCGCATCCAGTCCTTCCTGAATGGTGTAGTTGATCTCATGATGCACGGTGCCGATGCTGGCGGCTACCTCGCGTGCCTTTGCCAGGTCGGGAGCACCCTTCAGACCCACGGCGAAGGAGTGGAGCTGCGGCCACCATGCCTCGCTGTGCCCGCCGTCCTCGATGCGCCGTCCGGCATACTTGCGTGCTATCGCCGAAATGACAGACGAGTCCAGTCCGCCGCTCAGCAGCACGCCGTAGGGCACATCGCTCATGAGCTGTCTCTCAACAGCCGCTTCCAGCGCATGGCGCACGTCAGCGGCACTGGCACCGTTGTGCTCCACGGAGCTGAAGTCCATCCAGTCTCGCTTGTACCAGCGGTGCATCTTGCCCTCGCGGCTGTAGAGATAGTGTCCGGGCAGGAACGACTCGTACTCGTCGCAGAATCCTTCGAGCGCCTTCAGCTCGCTGGCGAAATAGAGCATGCCGTCCTTGTCGCGGCCTATATAGAGTGGTATGACGCCTATAGGGTCGCGTGCAATGAGGTATTCGTCGCGTTCCTCGTCGTAGAGCACGAAGGCGAAGATGCCGTTGAGCTCTTCGAGGAAGTCGATGCCCTTGTCGCGGTAGAGAGCCAGGATGACCTCGCAGTCGCTGCCGGTCTGGAACTCGTACTTGCCCTGATAGCGCCGGCGAATGTCGCGATGGTTGTAGATCTCGCCGTTCACCGCCAACACCTGCTTGCGGTCCGGTGCATACAGCGGCTGCTGTCCCGACTCGGGGTCGACAATCGACAGACGCTCATGGCACAATATTGCCGAGCCGCCGACGTAGATGCCGCTCCAGTCGGGGCCACGATGACGCAGCTTCTGCGACATGCGCAGAGCTTTCTCCCTCAGTTCCGGTGTCTGCCGGCCGATGTTAAGTATTCCGGATATTCCGCACACGGTGTATTCCCTCCTGCTTGCTATTTGTGGTTTCCTCTTATTTGCTCTTCAGATAGCTGTCGATGTCCTTTGCCGCCTGACGTCCGCTCGCCAGAGCTCTGACCACAAGGCTTGCTCCGCTCTTGGCATCGCCGGCGATGAACACGTTGTCGGCAAGCTGCGGCTGCTCCGGACGGATGAATCCCATCGCCAGCAGCACCATGTCTGCCTCGATGATCTCCTTCTTGCCCGTGGGGTTCATCGTGGGACGGCCTCCGTCTTTTGCAGGCAGCCATTCGACTTCCTCCACCTCGACGCCGGTCACCTTGCCATTCTTGCCGATGAACTTGTTTGACGTCAGGCACCAACGGCGCGTGCAGCCCTCTTCGTGGCTGCTGGTGGTCTTCAGCACCACGGGCCACATGGGCCACGGCGTTGCGGGATTGTGTCCTACGGGCGGCTTGGGCATGATCTCGATTTGCGTTACGCTGACGGCGCCCTGCCTGATGCTGGTGCCTATGCAGTCGGAGCCGGTGTCGCCACCGCCAATCACCAGCACGTTCTTGCCCTTGGCGTTCACCAGCTGGCTCTTGTCGAACTGTTCGCCGTCGAGAACCTCGTTCTGCTGCGACAGCATGTCGAGCGCGAAGTAGATGCCTTTCAGCTCACGTCCCGGGATGTTCAGGTCGCGTGCCGTCGGCGTGCCGGTGCAGAGACAGTAGGCGTCGAAGCCTTCGGGAAGCTTGTTGACGTCGACCACGGTGTTCATCTGGAAGTGTATGCCTTCCTGCTCGAGCACGTTAATCTTGCGGTCGATCACCGCCTTGTCCAGCTTGAAGTTGGGGATGCCGTAGCGCAGCAGTCCGCCGGCATGGCTGTGGCGGTCGAATATCGTCACCTCGTAGCCCAGGGCGTTCAGTCGCACGGCGGTGCTCAGTCCCGACGGTCCGCAGCCAATCACAGCCACGCTCTTGCCGTTGCGTGTGGGGATGACGGGTGTGACGTAGCCTTCGCGGTATGCCGCTTCGACGATTGCCGCCTCGTTCTCGCGAATGGTGACAGGCGAGTCGAGTGCCAGATTCAGCGTGCACGACTTCTCGCAGAGGGCAGGGCAGATGCGGCCGGTGAATTCGGGGAAGTCGTTGGTCTGCCTCAATATGTCGAATGCTTCGCGCCACTTGCCGCGATAGAGTGCGTCCTGAAACTCGGGGTCTTTGTTGCCCAGCGGACAAGCCCAGTGGCAGAAGGGCACGCCGCAGTCCATGCAGCGCGAGGCCTGTAGCCTGCGGTCGTGGCTGTTGAGTGTCTGCTCCACCTGGCTGAAGTCGGTTACGCGTTCGTGTACTGGCCTGTATCCAGCCTCTTTGCGCGCTATGGTGAGGAATGCTTTAGGGTCTCCCATCGTTGTGTATCTCCTTGTGTGTAAAAATGTTTTTCGTTTCTTCGGTTGGTCTGTTCTCGCTTAATAGTCACGCTGCATCTCTTCGATCTTCTGCTGCAGCAGGCGCATCTGCTCTTCGTGCAGCACCTTCTGGTACTCTATCGGCACTATCTGGATGAACTCCTCGGCGTAGTGGTTCCAGTCGTCGAGCATGGTGCGTGCCAGCTTAGAGCCGGTGTAGAGATAGTGCTGGCGAATGAGCTCGTGCAGCTCCTTGCGGTAGGATGCCTCTTCGATGAGCGACAGCTCCACCATCTCCATGTTGCAGAAGTAGTCGAAGTCGCCGTTCTTGTTCCAGACGTAAGCCACGCCGCCCGACATTCCGGCAGCAAAGTTCCTGCCGGTGGTGCCAAGCACCACAACGCGTCCGCCGGTCATGTATTCGCAGCAGTGGTCGCCAACGCCCTCGACCACGGCGATGGCTCCGGAGTTGCGGACGGCAAAGCGCTCGCCGACACGACCGTTGATGTAGACCTCGCCGCTCGTGGCACCATAGAGTAGGGTGTTGCCTGCAATGGTGTTGTCCTCTGCCTCGAAGTTGCTCCTGACGGGCGGCATCACTGCGATGCGTCCGCCCGACAAGCCCTTGCCGAGATAGTCGTTTGCCTCGCCCTCGAGCTTGAAGTTGACACCGGGCACAAGGAATGCGCCGAACGACTGTCCTGCCGAGCCCTTGAACTTAAGGTTCAGCGTGTTGTCGGGCAAGCCCTTCTCGCCATACTTCTTGGCAATGACGCCGCTGAGCATGGCGCCGACAGCACGGTCGGTATTGGCGATGGTGTATTCCAGCGAGATTTCCCTCTGTGTGTCGATGGCATCCTGCGTGGCGCGCAGAATGTCGACGTCCTTGACGCTGTCGATGGCGTGCTGCTGGTCGGTGACGTGGTGTATGGCGGCATCGTTGTTGACGCGTGCTGTCAGGCGGCTGAAGTCAATCAGGTCGTGCTTCTTCACGCCGTCGCTCGGCTTGCGTATTATAAGGTCGGAACGGCCAATGATTTCGTCCATGGAGTGAGCGCCAATCTCTGCCAAATATTCGCGCACTTCCTGCGCCAGGAAGGTGAAGTAGCTGACCAGATAGTCGCTGGCACCACGGAAATGCTTCCTCAGCTCTGGATTCTGTGTCGCAACGCCCATGGCACAAGTGTTCTTGTTGCACTTGCGCAGCATCACGCAGCCCAGCACGATGAGGCACGCCGTGCCGAAGCCGAACTCCTCAGCTCCGAGCATTGCCATGAGCACCACGTCGCGTCCTGTCTTCAGCTGTCCGTCTGCCTGCAGCACCACCTGTCCGCGCAGTCCGTTCAGCACCAGCGTCTGTTGTGTCTCGCTGATTCCCATCTCCGGAGCCACACCGGCATAGCGTATGGAGCTCTGCGGCGATGCGCCTGTTCCGCCCTCGGCGCCGGATATTATTATCAGGTCTGCCTTGGCCTTTGCTACGCCGGCAGCGATTGTGCCAACGCCACTTTCCGATACCAGCTTCACGCTAATCTTGGCTGCTGGGTTGACGTTCTTCAGGTCGAAGATGAGCTGTGCCAGGTCTTCGATGGAGTAGATGTCGTGATGCGGTGGCGGCGAAATGAGTGAGATGCCGGGGATGGAGTGACGCGTGTGGGCAATCACCTCGTCGACCTTGAAGCCTGGCAGCTGTCCGCCTTCACCGGGCTTGGCACCTTGAGCAATCTTTATCTGTATCTCGTCGGCGTCCATAAGGTATTCTGTGGTCACTCCGAAACGTCCTGATGCCACCTGCTTCGTGGCAGAGCGCTTGATGGTGCCGAAGCGTGCCGAGTCCTCACCGCCTTCGCCGGTGTTGCTGCGGCAACCCAACGTGTTCATGGCTACTGCTATAGCCTCGTGTGCCTCTTGGCTCAGAGCACCGAAGCTCATGGCACTCGACACAAAGCGGTGTACGATGTTCTCCACGGGCTCAACCTCATCGATGCTTATCGGGTTGCGGCGGAAGTCGAGGAAGTCGCGCAGGAATATGGGCTTCTCCTTCTCGTCGACCAGACGTGTGAACTCCTTGAACTTCTTATAGCTGTTCAGTCGTGTTGCCAGTTGCAGCGTGCTTATGGTCTCGGGATTCCATGCGTGCTTCTCGCCGTCCTTGCGATACTGATACTGTCCGGTGTTTGTCAGCAGGTCTCCCTCCTTGGCGCTGAGTGCAGCGTCGTGCATCTTCACGGCGTCGCGTGCAATCTCGTCGAGACGGATGCCGCCGATTGTCGACTTCATGCCGCCGAAGTAGGCGCGGCACAGCTCTTCGCTGAGTCCGACAGCCTCGAAGATCTTGGCGCCGCGATAGGAGCGTATGGTGGATATGCCCATCTTGCTCAATATCTTGTACAGACCTTTGCAGACCGCCTTGATGTAGTTCTTCTCTGCCGTGGCATAATCGAGCTGTATGTCCTGATTGTTGACCAGATTGTCGAGTACGGCAAAAGCCATGTACGGGTTGAGTGCGCTGGCTCCGAATCCGAGCAGCAGTGCGGCGTGCATTACCTCGCGAATCTCGCCGCTCTCCACAATCAGTGCCGTCTGTACGCGTTTGCCTACAGAAATCAGATGGTGATGCACGGCACTCACGGCAAGCAGCGACGGTATGGCAGCATGCGTGGCATCGATGTCGCGGTCGCTCAATACGATGTAGTTCACGCCGTCGTCGACGCTCTCCTCAGCCTTGTGGCACAGCGTGGTTAGCATCTCTTGCAGTCCGGCACGTCCCTTGGAGGCCTCGAACAACATGGGCAGACGCACCGACTTGAAGCCCTTGTAGCGGATGTTGCATAGCAGGTCAAGCTGCGTGTTGCTCAGTATGGGGTGACTCAGACGCACCATCTTGCAGTGCGAAGCGTTGGGAGTCAGGATGTTCATTCCGACGGCGCCGATGTACTCCACAAGCGACATCACCAGCTCTTCGCGTATTGGGTCGATGGGAGGATTGGTGACTTGCGCAAACTGCTGGCGGAAGTAGTTGAAGAACAACTGCGGACGGTCAGAAATGATGGCGAGCGGTGTGTCGTTTCCCATTGCACCTATTGGCTCGCCGGCAGTGGTTGCCATCGGGGAGATGATGTTCGCTATGTCCTCTTTCGAGTAGCCGAAAGCCTTCAGCTTGCTGTCGTAGTTGTCGACGCTGTGCGCCACCTTGCGTCCGCTGCGCAGCTTGTCCAGCTCGATGCGGTTCTCGCTGAGCCATGTGCGGTAAGGCTTGGCGTCAGCCAGCTGCTTCTTCAGCTCGGCATCGGTATAAATCTTGCCTTCCTGCGTGTCGATCAGCAATATCTTGCCGGGCTCCAGACGGCCCTTGCTCTTAATCTCTCCAGGCTCGAAGTCCATCACGCCAACCTCGCTCGACACCACCATCGTGTCGTTCTTCGTAATCAGGTAGCGTGCCGGACGCAGTCCGTTGCGGTCGAGCATTCCGCCTGCATAGCGTCCGTCGCTGAACAGCAGGGCTGCAGGACCGTCCCACGGCTCCATAAGTATTGAGTGATATTCGTAGAATGCCTTCAGGTCTTCGCTGATGGGGTTCTTCTCGTTGAACGATTCGGGGATGAGCATCGCCATGGCGTGCGGCAGACTCAGACCGCTCATCACCAGGAATTCCAGCACGTTGTCGAGCGAAGCACTGTCGCTCATGCCAGGTTGCACTATTGGGTGCAAATCCTTGATGTCGCCGAGCGCTGGCGTCGACAGCACACTCTCGCGTGCTTCCATCCAACTGCGGTTGCCTCGTATGGTGTTGATCTCGCCGTTGTGCGCCAGCAGACGGAATGGTTGTGCCAAGCCCCAAGTGGGGAAGGTGTTGGTGCTGAAGCGGGAGTGCACCAGTGCCAGTCCGCTTGTGAAGTAGTCGTTGGTCAGGTCGGGAAAGTAGTTGCGGAGCTGCACCGATGACAACATACCTTTATATATGATGTTCTTCGTCGAGAGCGACACCACGTAGAAGTCTTCCTTGCCCGGTATCGTAGAGTGGCTCACGCGCTTCTCAATCTTCTTGCGGATGATGTACAGTCGGCGGTCGGCTGTCTGGCTGTCGTCGAAGCCGGTGATGAATATCTGCTTGATGTCCGGCTCCACAGCTGCAGCCTCCTGTCCGAGAATCTCGGGACGTGTGGGCACATTGCGTAGGTGCATCAGCGTCAGTCCGTCGCGCTCAATCTCCTCGATCATGATTTGCAGTATGGCGCTCTGTGCCGCCTTGTCTTTCGGCAGGAAGAGCAATCCTGTGCCGTAGTGTCCCTTCTCTGGAACCGGTATTCCTTGCAGCAGGATGAACTCATGCGGAATTTGCAGCATGATGCCTGCACCGTCGCCGGTCTTGTTGTCTGCACCTTCAGCTCCGCGATGACGCAGGTTCTCAAGCACCTTCAGTGCCGACTCTACCAGGGCGTGCGATTTGCCGCCTTTTATGTTCACAATCATGCCCACACCGCAGGCATCGTGCTCGTATGACGGGTCGTACAATCCCACTGCATGCGGCCTGTGCATAGCGTTGTCACCGTTACTTGATGTCATGTTGAAAAGCTGCTCTTTCATTGTTTTAAGTTTACATTTGTTTGCCTTAAAGCAGATTTAGTTAATCATTTTGGTCTGCAAAAGTATGGATTTGCTGTCACAATGGCAAACGGACGTTGTGTAAATGCTTTTCTAAATGAGACTGTTTGATGCTGATGTGACAAAACGAAACTATATAAGCTCTTATGCTTACACATTTAAACAAAATAGTGGTGCTGATTTTCTGAATTGTTATGTTGACCCGAAATGTAACAATATTCTTTCCATTCCGATATCAATGTATAGACATGAAGAAGGGGAGGTGCCAAGAACGGCATCTCCCCTCGATTGGAACAAAGGAAATAGGTTAAGGTCCGAATGAATCTCTTGTCCTGTGGCGCGTGTACCTCTTATAAGGTGTTGAGTGTTGGGTGTTGAGTGTTGG
>CAYXLA010000097.1:0-8322 GCA_964465765.1 uncultured Bacteroidaceae bacterium
GTGCCTCGGAGAGGTACATACATGAAGGACATTGAAATATCCCCACGTATTTTCTACTGACCTATTATTATATGTATATGCCTAAACAAAAAAGAGGCAGCCCACTGCATTGTAGGCTGCCCCTATATGAGAGGTGGATGTTATATCCGCTTGGCTTTATTCGCCCTTGATAGCTGCTACGCCCGGCAGTACCTTGCCCTCGATAGCCTCGAGCATTGCACCACCACCGGTAGATACATACGATACCTTATCGGCAAGACCGAACTTGTTGACAGCAGCAACAGAGTCGCCACCACCTACCAGTGAGTATGCACCATTCTCCTGAGTAGCCTGTGCTACATAGTGTGCTATCTCGCCAGTACCATGAGCGAAGTTCGGGAACTCGAACACGCCTACAGGACCGTTCCAGAGGATTGTCTTAGAGTTGAGGATGATCTCCTTCCAGTGTGCCAGTGACTCCTCAGAAGCATCCATACCCTGCCATCCGTCAGGAATGTTGTGTGTGTCGAATACCTTACGCTCTGCGTCGTTGCTGAAGCAGTTACCTGCTACTGTAGCTACAGAGAGAGATACCTTTACGCCCTTCTTCTTTGCCTCTTCGAGTACAGACAGTGCTTCTGGCATCAGGTCGTCCTCATGCAGAGAGTCGCCAATCTTGCCACCCTGAGCCTTGAAGAATGTGAAGCCCATACCGCCACCGATGATGAGGTTGTCGACCTTGTCGAGCAGGTTCTTGATGACACCCAGCTTAGAAGATACCTTAGAACCACCGATGATGGCTGTGAAAGGATGCTGAGCATTCTTCAGCACGTTGTCGATAGCCTTTACTTCCTTCTCCATCAGGTAGCCCAGCATCTTGTTGTCTGCGTCGAAGTAGTCGGCGATGACAGCTGTAGAAGCATGCTTGCGGTGAGCTGTACCGAAGGCGTCGTTTACATAGACGTCAGCATAAGAAGCGAGCTTCTTTGCGAAGTCTTTCTGACGGCCCTTCATCTCCTTCTTTGCAGCATCGTATTCGGGAGTGCCCTTCTCCAAGCCTACTGGCTTGCCTTCCTCTTCAGGATAGAAACGCAGGTTCTCAAGCAGCAGAGCCTCACCTGGCTTCAGTGCAGCAGCCTCGTTATCGGCATTGCCACAGTCTGCAGCAAACTTAACGTCAACACCCAGAGCCTTGCTTACGTTAGGAACGATCTGCTTCAAGCTCAGCTTAGCATTGACCTTGCCTTTCGGCTTGCCCATGTGCGACATCATGATGACTGCGCCACCGTCAGCAAGAATCTTCTTCAGTGTTGGCAGGGCACCACGGATGCGGGTGTCGTCAGTAACGTTTCCGTTCTCGTCCAATGGTACGTTGAAATCTACACGTACGATTGCCTTCTTACCGGCAAAGTTGAATTGGTCTATTGTCATATCTTTTTAGATTAAAAGAGTTATTGTTTCCGTTTGTCTCCTTATGAGCGCAAAGTTATAGATTTTTTTGCATCGTTGCCTTGTGTCTGCTTCAAAATGTCGTGCCGTGACAGAGTTTTTAGGATGTTGCCTTAGGCGTGTTGCTTGGTGGTGTGACTGCATGATGCGACCCATACTGGCAGAAGGGTTGCAGTCCGCAACTGCCACAAGCGGGCTTGCGCGACTGGCAGACATAACGACCATGTAGCAACAGCCAGTGATGGGCATTACCCCTGTCGGCTTCGGCTATGTTCTTAAGCAGCTCCTGCTCTACTGCGTAAGGCGTGTTCTGCTTGTTGCCTACCAGTCCCAGCCGGTGGCTGACGCGATAGACGTGAGTGTCGACTGCTATCGTAGACTGGCCAAAAGCTACCGCACTTACCACATTGGCTGTCTTGCGTCCTACACCTGGCAGGCGCAACAGAGCATTGAAGTCGCGTGGCACCTCACCGCCATAGTCGCGTTGCAGCATCTGTGCCATCTGCACCAGATGGCGTGCCTTGCTGTTGGGGTAGGACACACTGTGTATGTATTCAAGTACAGCCTCCGGCGTGGCTTGCGACATCTCAACACTTGTAGGCATAGCCTCGAACAGTGCAGGAGTAATCATGTTGACACGCTTATCGGTGCACTGTGCGCTGAGGATTACCGCCACCAGCAGCTGAAAAGGATCATTGAAGTGAAGCTCCGACTCAGCCACAGGCATGTTTGTCCTGAACCAGTCCAGGACAGCACGGTATCTCTCTTTCCTGGTCATCGACAGAATCAGTATGCCGACTCGAACTCACGCAGGAAGCGTACGTCGTTCTCCGAGAACAGACGCAGGTCGCTGACCTGATACTTCAGGTTGGCAATGCGCTCGATGCCAAGTCCGAAGGCATAGCCAGAGTAGACCTTGCTGTCGATGCCGCATATCTCGAGCACGTTGGGATCGACCATGCCACAGCCAAGGATCTCGACCCATCCTGTGTGCTTGCAGAATCCGCATCCCTTGCCGCCGCAGATGTTGCAGCTGATGTCCATCTCTGCACTTGGCTCGGTGAAGGGGAAGTATGACGGACGCAGGCGAATCTTTGTGTCGCTACCGAACATCTCGCGTGCAAACGTCAGCAACACCTGCTTCAGGTCGGTGAACGAAACGTTCTTGTCGACATACAGTCCTTCAATCTGATGGAAGAAGCAGTGTGCGCGTGCACTGATGGCTTCGTTGCGATAGACGCGTCCCGGGCATATCACGCGTATAGGCGGCTGTGTGTGCTCCATGACACGTGCCTGCACCGAGCTGGTGTGAGTACGCAGTATGACGTTCTTGGTGACATCCTCGGCGTTCTGACTGATGAAGAAAGTGTCCTGCATGTCGCGTGCCGGATGGTCGGCAGCGAAGTTCATCTTGGTGAACACGTGCAGGTCGTCCTCAACCTCAGGACCATCGGCGAGCTTGAAGCCCATATGTCCGAAGATGTCGATTATCTCGTTCTTGACTATTGTCAGCGGATGACGTGTGCCGACGTGCATGGGGTAGGGTGTGCGTGTCAGGTCGATATCGTCGCTGACGGTGTCGGCACTCTCGAACTGCTCCTTCAGCTGTGCAATCTTCTCCTGTACCTGTGTCTTCAGCTCGTTGAGCTTCATGCCTACCTCGCGCTTCTGCTCGGCAGCGACGCCACGGAAGTCGTTCATCAGTTCGCTGATGATACCTTTCTTGCTGAGATACTTTATTCTCAGAGCCTCAAGCTCGTCGGCGTTTGATGCCTTGAGCTGCTCCACCTCCTTGCAGATGTCGTTTATCTTGTCTACTATCATAACGGTAAAACTTGTTGTCAATGTTTCAAGACGCAAAGATACGAAGATAGAGAACACGCGGAAACCGTTTCGGAATAATATTGTAATTTTGCGACGGCAAACCATCCTGCAAGAGAGACAAGTGGCATCAGTTCCTGTAAAAGAGAAGATAGTCATGGGCATCGACCCTGGCACAACGATAATGGGCTATGGCGTGTTGCGTATCTGTGGCACGCAGCCTTCGCTGGTTGCCATGGGCGTGATAGACCTGCGTAAGTATCCCAACCATTACCTGAAGTTGGCACACATACACGAGCGTGTGCTTGGCATCATAGAGAGCTATCTGCCCGACGAGCTTGCCATCGAAGCACCATTCTTCGGCAAGAACGTGCAGTCTGTCCTGAAGCTGGGACGTGCACAGGGCGTAGCCATGGCTGTGGCGCTGAGCCGCGACATACCGATAACCGAGTATGCTCCGCTGAAGATAAAGATGGCAATAACGGGCAATGGCAGTGCCAGCAAGGAACAGGTGGCAGGGATGTTGCAACGGTTGCTGCACATCAGTCCGCAGGAGATGCCGCACTTCCTCGATGCCACCGATGCCCTCGGAGCTGCCTATTGCCACTATCTGCAGATGGGACGGCCCACTGTGGAGAAGAGCTACCGCGACTGGAAAGACTATGTGGCACGCAATCCTAAGAAAGTCAGCGAGCCTGAACGGGGCGTCAAGACATTGCGTAACGATAAAGAAGAAAGCTGAGACAATGAAAGGACATACCTTGAAACTGGACAATGCCGTGGCCCGCACACCGGAGACACCGCTGTCCGAACCTGTGAACCTCGACGTGCTCGACGGTGAGCAGATAGCCATTATGGGACCGAATGCTGCAGGCAAGAGTCTGCTGGTGGACATGATTACCGGCAAGTTCCCTCTCGCCGAAGGAACACTGGAGTATGACTTCTCGCCGTCACCATGGCGCGAGGCGTACAAGAATATCAAGTACATCGCCTTCCGTGACACCTACGGCAGCAACGATACCAACTATTATTACCAGCAACGCTGGAACTCTACCGAGCACGATGACTTCCCCACCGTGCGTCAGCTGTTGGGTAGTTATGCCGAGGATGCTCTGCAACGCCGCTTGTTCGACATGTTCCATATTGACTCCATGCTCGACAAGCGCATACTGATGCTATCGAGCGGTGAGCTGCGCAAGTTCCAACTGGTGAAGATACTGCTGACACAACCACGCGTGCTGATAATGGACAATCCGTTCATAGGACTTGATGCCGCCACTCGCGACCTGCTCGACGACCTGTTGAGGCAGCTGACACAGATGCACGGACTGCAGCTGATACTGGTCCTGTCGATGCTCGACAGCGTTCCGGACTATATTACCCACGTGGTTACGGTCGGCAATCTTGTGGTCGGCAGCAAGCAGACACGCGAGGAATATCTGCAGTCCTACGGCGCTGCCGATGCTGTAAGGGTGAAACAGGATGAGGCTCTGCATGCTGAGCTGACGCAACGAATACTCGGTCTGCCCTATACTGGAACGAACTTCACAGGCGATGAGGTGGTGCGTCTCAACAAGGTCAGCATCGCCTACGACGAGCATACCATACTGAAGGAACTCGACTGGACCGTGCGTCGCGGTGAGAAGTGGTCGCTGAGCGGAGAGAACGGCTCGGGCAAGTCCACACTGCTAAGTCTGGTGTGTGCGGACAATCCTCAGTCGTATGCCTGCGACATCAGTCTCTTCGGACGGCAACGAGGATCGGGCGAGAGCATATGGGAGATAAAGAAGCACATAGGGTATGTCAGTCCGGAGATGCATCGTGCCTACATGAAGAACTTCCCTACGATCGACATCGTGGCAAGTGGACTGTACGACAGCATAGGGCTTTATGTGAAGCCGCGACTCGACCAGCGCGACATCTGTCTGTGGTGGATGGACATCTTTGGCATTGCTGAGTTGGCAGACCGTCCCTTCTTGCGCCTCTCGAGTGGTGAACAGCGTCTGGCATTGTTGGCACGTGCCTTCGTGAAAGATCCCGAACTGCTAATCCTCGACGAGCCGTTGCACGGACTGGACACCTATAACCGCCGCCGCACGAAAGCCGTGATAGAAGCCTTCTGCCATCGCCAGGACAAGACGGTGATAATGGTCACGCACTATGCCAAGGAGCTGCCGCCATCGGTCGACAAGCACCTCACGCTGCACAAGAATAAGTGACTGCATGCTGCCATGTATGGCAGAAGTCGCAAAAACCTTTATCTTTGCGGGTGGGTTCTATAAATTGGCTTTGTCAGATTGCGAGGCTATTTTCGAGGACAATTTGTCTGAGAGCAAAGGAGTATAGCGGGCTATACGACTGAACGAGCAGACGAATTGAACCGAAAAGAGACCGCAAGATGACAAAACGAAACTCACGTTTATTGTTTATTAATTACGGTGGGAATTTATAGAATCCACCTGCACACCAAGGACACTAATGTCCTGCCTGAGAGGATGAAGGAACGCATAATAAAGTTCATCGAAGTATACCTGCTGTGGCTGCTGATATTCGTATTGCAGAAGCCGCTGTTCATGCTCTACTATCATGAGCTGTATGCCGACTATGGCGCAGACACCGTGTTCAGCGTGATGCTTCATGGTCTGCCGCTCGACTTCTCCATGGCAGGCTACCTGACTGCCATACCTGCTCTGCTACTCGTTGTTTCGGTGTGGACCACAGGCAAATGGCTGCTGACGCTATGGAAGCGCTACTTTGCCATTGTCAGCATAGTGGTGGCAGTGATCTTCGTTGCCGACATGGGGCTGTATGCCTTCTGGGGCTTCCGTCTCGACAGCACTCCTATATTCTACTTCATGTCGTCGCCACGCGATGCATTGGCAAGCGTCAGCGTGTGGTATGTGCTGGCGGCATTGCTCAGCATGGTTGTGGTGGCAGGATTCTGCTATCTGCTGTTTGCCGTGTTCACCTTCCCGCGCCGTGGTGTCAAGTATCGCATACCATTCAGACGACTGACGGTGTCGGGCGTACTGCTTGTCCTCACGGCATTGCTGTTCATACCCATACGTGGTGGCTTCACGGTCTCGACCATGAACACTGGCAAGGTGTTCTTCAGTCCCGATGTCCGCGTCAATCATGCTGCCATAAACCCTGCATTCAACCTCATGGAGTCGCTCTCCAAGCAGAAGAACTTCGCCAAGCAATACCGCTTCATGGATGGCATGCAGGCAGACAGCCTGTTCCTGCAGATGGCAGACCGACAAGTGCTCGAGACACTGCCAATGACCGACAGCTTGCAGCATCGACTCGACTCGCTGAATACAGTGGCAGCTGCTGCCAAGAGCGAGCCGCTGTTTGCCACCCAACGTCCCAATGTACTCCTTATTATAATGGAGAGCTTCTCCTCAGAACTAATGACTACACTCGGTGGCACGGCAGGTGTAGCTGTCAACCTCGACAGTCTGTCGCGCGAAGCTGTGCTCTTCACCAACTTCTATGCCAACAGCTTCCGCACTGACCGTGGACTGGTGGCTGTCCTTAGCGGCTATCCGGCACAGCCAACCACCAGCATCATGAAGTATCCGCGCAAGACGCAGAACCTTCCTGCCATAGCACGCAGTCTGAAGGAGGCAGGATACGGAGCTACATATTATTATGGTGGTGATGCTGACTTCACCAATATGCGCTCTTACCTCATCTCGCAAGGCTTCGAACGTATAGTCAGCGATGTGGACTTCCCGCGTAGTGAGCGCACTGGCAAGTGGGGTGTGCACGACCATGTGGTCTTCAACCGTCTTCTCGACGAGCTGAAGCAGGAAGCTGTGACCTACAGCACAGACAGCGTGCCGCAGTATCGTGTGCTTCAGACCTCGAGCAGTCATGAACCGTTTGATGTCCCATTCCAGAAGCTCGACAACAAGATTCTGAATGCCTTCGCCTATACCGACGACTGCATAGGCAACTTCATACGTTCCTTCCGCCAGCTGCCGCAGTGGCAGAACACGGTGGTGGTGCTTGTGCCCGACCATCTCGGAGCCTATCCGGAGAACATCAACAACTTCACTCCTGAGCGCTACCGCATACCTCTGCTCATGCTGGGTGGTGCTGTGCGTAGCCCGATGAAGGTCGACACCTATGCCTCACAGCAGGACATCGCCGCTACATTGTTGGCGCAGCTCGGCTTGCCACATAGCCAGTTCACGTTCAGTAAGGACATCTTCGATGCGGCATCACCTCACTTCGCCTTCTTCACCATTCCCGATGCGTTCGGCATGGCAACGCCTGAGAATACGCTGATATACGACAATCAGGCGGCAACTGTGGTCTACGACGAGGGTGATGTAAAGGGCGCGAACCTGCTGAAGGGTGAGGCATACCTGCAGAAGCTGTATGATGACCTGGCGCAACGCTGAACACTATTCCTCTTATTTCTGACAGACCTTTATGACCGACCTTCTGCTTTCCGGATTCCTTGATTCGCTTGTCCGCATCGACAGTGACCTCCTGCTTGCCATCAATGGTGTGCATAGTCGCTTCTTCGACTTCTTCATGCCGGTATGTACAGACAAGCTGGTGTGGATACCACTCTACCTGTCGCTGCTCTATGTCCTGTTTCGCAACATGAGTTTCAAGACTGCCATGTTCTGCCTCGTATGCATTGCGCTGGCAGCAGGACTGGCTGACGTCATCAGCTCAAAGGCATTGCGCTTTGCAGTGATGCGTCTGCGCCCGTCGAATCTGGAGAACGAGCTGCACAACCTTGTGCATATCGTCGACGGCTATCGTGGCGGTCGCTATGGCTTCCCTTCGAGCCATGCCGCCAACACCTTCAGCTTGGCGGTGTTCATGGTGTGCCTGTATAGATGTCGCGTCATATCCTTCTTCATGGTGTTCTGGGCGCTACTGAACTGCTACACGCGCCTTTACCTCGGCGTGCACTATCCTGGCGACATACTCGCAGGTGCTGTGCTCGGCACATTGCTGGCTATGGTCTTCGGCTTCCTCTTCCTCAGAATCAGCAAGTACAAGGCAGGTCGCAATCCCAAGTCTGCGCTCGTCCCTGTCTGGGTAGGG
>CAYXLA010000098.1:0-8290 GCA_964465765.1 uncultured Bacteroidaceae bacterium
CGCAGGAAGCTATTGGCAAGACTGAAGTGATGATTGCCGAAGAAGCCGCGGTGGGCAGATAGCGGAGATGGATGTGCCGACGTCAGTACCAGATGTCTGCTGCGGTCTATCAGGGCACCTTTGCGCTGTGCGTAGTTGCCCCAAAGCATGAAGACCACATGCTCCTTGTCAGCGTTCAAGATCTTGATTACCTCATCTGTAAACGTCTCCCATCCCTTATTCTGATGCGAACCAGCCTGATGTTCGCGCACGGTAAGTGTGGCGTTGAGTAGCAATACACCTTGCTCAGCCCATCTCACAAGACTTCCGCTCTGCGGGATGGCAGTGCCTATGTCGTCCTTAATCTCCTTGAAGATGTTCACGAGTGATGGCGGAAACGTCTGTCCGTCGTTCACTGAGAAGCACAAGCCTTGTGCCTGTCCGGGCTCATGATAAGGGTCTTGTCCCAGAAGCACCACCTTCACCTTGTCGAAAGGACACAGGTTGAAGGCATTGAAGATAAGCTCTCCTGGCGGGTAGATGCGGTAGTGGCTGTACTCGTCGCGCACGAAGTCGGTCAGAGTCTTGAAGTAAGGCTTGTCAAACTCACCCTGCAGCTTCTCCTTCCAGCTGCTTTCTATCTTTACGTTCATAGCATTTCCTCGTTTTGTGTATATGCGCAAAGATAGTCACAAAAGTTCAGATGAGGTGGATGTTTGCTGCTTCGCACTTGCTGCGAATGTCGTCTGGCCAGATGCTTGCCTGTATCTCTCCGATGTGTGCCTTGCGCAGATAGTACATGCAGAGACGCGACTGTCCGATGCCTCCACCTATCGACAGTGGCAGTTCGCCAGCCAACAGCTTGCGGTGGAAGTACAGCTGTGCACGGCTCTCCTGTCCTTCGTCCTTGAGTTGTTTCATCAAGGTCTTCTCGTCGACACGTATTCCCATCGACGAAATCTCAAAGCCTCGTTGCAGCACATCGTTCCATAGCAACAGGTCTCCATTCAGTCCTGGCAGTCCGTTCAGCCCTTCTGTGGTATAGTCGTCGTAGTCTGGCGAACGTCCGTCGTGCTTCTTGCCATCGCCAAGCTTACCTCCTATACCTATTATAAATACAGCACCGAAGCGTCGTGTGACTATGTCCTCTCGCTCTTTTGGCGTCTTGTCCGGATATAACTGTCGCAACTCCTCCGCATGAACGAAGTGAATCTTCTCCGGAAGACAAGGCTTTATCTCCGGATAGCTCTCATAGACCATATATTCCGTGCGCTTCATTGCAGCATATATGCGGCAGACCGTCTCCTTCAGGAAGTCGATGTTTCGGTCCTCGCGGGTAATCACGCGTTCCCAGTCCCATTGGTCCACATACAGTGAGTGTAGGTTTCCAAGTTCCTCATCGGCACGTATGGCATTCATGTCGGTATATATGCCATAGCCAGGGCAGATGCCATACTCCGCCAATGTCAGCCTCTTCCATTTGGCAAGCGAATGGACTACCTCTGCCTCCATGCCTCCCATGTCCTTTATAGCGAATGAAACGGCATGTTCCGTACCATTCAGGTCGTCATTGATGCCTGTACCCTTTAGTACAAACAGTGGAGCAGTGACACGACGGAGGTGTAACTCCGACGACAGATTGATTTGGAAGAAGTCCTTTATCAGCTTAATGCCATGCTCAGTCTGCTTCATGTCAAGAATCGGACTGTAGGCTTTTGGCTCTATGAAATAACTCATTGCTATGTATATCTTTGTTTGTGGTGTAAAAATGCGTTGCAAATATAGAGATAAATACTTATAGTGTCATAACAATAGCATTTTTATTGTCATTAATGTTTGTTTCATCCAACACCCAACATTCAACACCCAACACCTTTTATTATTATCTTTACGGTCATGAAACCTACATATCTCATACAGCCTCGCTGTCGTTGGTGCAACCTTGACAATCCTCTCTATGTCGACTATCACGACAAGGAGTGGGGAGTGCCGGTGCATGACGACCACCGTCTATTCGAGATGCTCATCCTCGAAGGCTTTCAGGCTGGACTGTCATGGGAGTGTGTGTTGAACAAACGTGAGGCATTCCGCAACGCCTTCGATGACTTCGACTGCAAGAAGATAGCCCAATACGACACAGCAAAGCTCGACTCTCTCTGTCAAGATGCCGGCATCATACGCAACCGACTGAAGATAGCTGCCGCCGTCAGCAATGCCCGCGTCTTTATGAACATTCAGTCAGAGTGCGGCACGTTCGACCAATACATCTGGCGTTTCACCGGTGGCAAGACCATCTATGAGTGGGATAAGGCATCCTCACCATTGTCTGATGCCATCTCGAGAGACTTGAAGAAGCGCGGCATGAAGTTCGTTGGTACAACCATCATATACGCCTACCTGCAAGCCATTGGCATCATCAACTCGCACGAAGAAGGCTGTTGGTTGCACCAAGAAGGAGAATAACTTGTAGACTCACTAAAAACAGACATACGAAATGAAGATAATCGGCAATCTACTATGGTGGCTCTTCGGAGGCCTTGAAGCAGCCATCGGATATTTCACTGGCAGCTTAGCATTGGCATGCACCATCATTGGCATTCCCTTTGCCTTGCAGACATTCAAGATCGGACTGCTCTGTCTGTGGCCCTTCGGAGCGCAAGTCATCGACACCGACAGTCCGAGTGGTTGCATCACCATTCCCCTCAACATCCTCTGGATAATCTTCGGTGGTCTGTGGGCATGGCTTATGCACATCTTCTTTGGTGCCTTGCTCTTCATCACCATCATCGGCATCCCCTTTGCCAAGCAACACTTCAAGATGGCAAGGCTCTCCCTTGCCCCCTTCGGCAAAGACGTCCAACTAAAACTTTAGACTGGATTACTGGCCCTGGAAAATGACATTAATGTCTAAGGCCATAGACATTAATCGAAAGGGCCCGAGACATTAATGTCTAAGCCCCGAGACATTAATGTCCCCAAAACCAAAAGGTAGAGGCGGAAAAAAGCCAGTACTACTTACTTGGTCAAGTTAGTAGTACTTACTTTGCCCTCGAAGTATATCTTACTTTGCCAAGTCAGTAGTACTTGCTTTTCAGAGCAAGCTTGTTGACAAGTTATTCAGTAACACAACCGGAAAACTGACAAGTAAATCAGGAAATGACAGCCTATATACCTTAGGGCCAAAAGGTATATACCTTTGAGGCAAAAGGTTCGTACGTCTTGGCCAAAAGGTTCATACCCTTGGACCGAAGCCTATATATGCAAGTTTCAACGCTTATATATGAAATGGCAAAGTCTTATATAAGAAAGTGGCATCGCAAACGTTTGAAAGTGCCATCGAGAATATAAGACTTTTTAGGCGCTTATATGAGAGGCTCCCTCGTTGGAGTATCTGGGATTTTGTGTAACTTCGTCACCGGAAGCAGTTATGCTTTCTATGCCAGGGTATATAGTGCCGTGTCTCGGGAAACTGAAACTGTTTCTGGATATGAAGTCCGTCAAATTGGTATAGAGGAAATGGGTGAAGATTTTAAGCCCTACACTAAGGAAGAGATTCTCGGGATATTGGAAGATGATCCGGAGAGTAAACTTTGGTAGCCTGGAAATGACCATATCCCGGTCGGATGCGAAGCAGAACTTTCGCGCTATATATATAATAAGGTGTAGCTGTATATATTAATAAGGAGTAGCTTGTCATGGAAGAGGGAGTCGAAACAATGGAGCTGAATGCCCATAACAAGGCGGAATATCCGCCGATGCATACCACTGAACACATTGTGAACCGCGCGATGATGAACATCTTTGGTTGTGGACGTTCGGTGGAAGCACATATAGAGCGCAAGAAGAGTAAGTTGGACTATAAGCTCAATGCTTGTCCGACAGCTGAGCAGATTAGCTTGCTGGAGAAGACTGTGAATGACGTCATAGACCGACATCTGCAGGTGACGACTGAGTTCATCACACAGCATGAGGCTGCCGGACGTTTCGAACTGAAGCGTCTGCCCGAAGGAGCTTCGGAGACAGTGCGTGTGGTGCAGGTGGGTGATTATGACGAATGTCTGTGCATAGGTACACACGTGCAGAACACCAGTGAGATTGGCACATTCCGCATCATAAGCAGCAGTTGGGACGACGAGAAGGGCATCTGGAGGATGCGTTTCAAGCTGGAGCAGGGGAAATAAATCGTACAGGCAGCCGCAGGCTTGCGGTTTTAATGCCTACATTTGCAGACTGATATGCGCGGACAGACCTCGTGTGTCTGCATGCATAGGTGTGTCCTGAAGGCAAGATGTCTTCATGGCTTTCAACGAAAAACGAATCTTGACAAGAGTGAGCAGAAAGAAGAAAGAATTACCGTTGCTGGAGAACGTCACCATTACAGATGTGGCTGCCGAAGGCAAGGCAATAGCCAGAGTGAACGACCTGGTGATATTTGTACCGTATGTGGTGCCTGGTGATGTTGTTGACTTGCAGCTACGTCGCAAGAAACATAACTATGCCGAGGCAGAGGCTGTGAAATTCCATAAGTATAGCGAACAGCGTGCCGAGCCTTTTTGCCAGCACTATGGCGTATGTGGTGGATGCATCTGGCAGATATTGCCATACGGCGAACAGCTGCGCTACAAGCAGAAGCAAGTGGAAGATGCACTGACACGCATCGGTAAGGTGAAGCTGCCAGAGACGACTCCTATCATAGGGTCGGAGAATACGCAGTTCTATCGCAACAAGCTGGAATTCACCTTCAGCAATAAGCGTTGGCTGACTCGCGAGGAAGTGAAGGAGAGCGTGGAATATAACCGCAATGCAGTGGGATTCCACATAAACGGTGCATTCGACAAAGTGTTGCCAATAGACAAATGCTGGTTGCAGGACGACATATCGAACCGCATACGCAATGCCATCCGTGACTATACGCTGCAGCATGGCTATACCTATATCGACCTCCGGCAACATGAGGGCATGATGCGTAATCTGATAATACGCACGGCATCGACAGGCGAGCTTATGGTAATCGTCGTGGCACAAATCAAGAGCGACGAAGACATGCAGCTCTTCAATGAACTATTGGGATATGTTGCCGAGACATTCCCCCAGATCACCTCGCTGCAGTACGTCATTAATAATAAGGTGAACGACTCCATAACCGACCTCGATACACACGTCTTCAGTGGTCGCGACCACATCTTCGAACAGATGGAAGGGCTGAGATTCAAGATTGGACCCAAGTCGTTCTATCAGACCAATTCGGCTCAGGCATACAATCTGTATAAGACAGCGCGCAACTTTGCTGCACTTACTGGCACAGAGTCGGTCTATGACCTGTATACCGGTACAGGCACCATAGCCAACTTCGTGGCACGTCAGGCTCGTCAGGTCATAGGCATAGAATATGTGCCTGAGGCTATTGAGGATGCACGTGTCAACTCTGCCATCAACGGCATAGAGAACACACAGTTCTTCGCAGGTGACATGAAGGACATCCTGACAGACGACTTCATTGCCGAGCACGGACATCCTGATGTGATAATCACAGACCCACCACGTGCCGGAATGCATCCAGACGTAATCAACGTGATACTTAATGCAGCACCGAAGCGCATAGTCTACGTCAGCTGCAACCCTGCCACACAGGCACGCGACCTGCAGTTGATGGATGCGGCATACAGCGTCAAGGCTGTGCAGCCGGTAGATATGTTCCCGCAGACACACCATGTAGAGAACGTGGTGTTGCTTGAGAAGAGATGACCAAACCGATTGAATTTCCCTATGGATACAAGAGACTATAACCGCAGTAAGGGTGCAGGCGTAGCTGCACGGGCACGCAACAAGTATACCGACTACATGGTGCATGAGCCCATGGAGCTGATGGCATTCCTCGCAGCCAAGATGCCGGAAGCCAGCAGGACGAAGTTGAAGTCGCTGCTGACGAAACGTGTGGTATATGTGGACCAGCAGATAACCACACAGTATGACTTTCCACTGAAGCCTGGCATGAAGGTGCAGATAAGCAGGGCAAAGTCAGGGCATGAGTTCCACAACCGCCTGATGAAGATTGTCTACGAAGATGCCTATCTCATCGTGATAGAAAAGGAGCCTGGACTGCTCTCTGTCAAGACCGAACACGAGAAAGAACGTACGGCTGCATCGATACTGACAGAATACATACGCCGGTCGAACAAGCGCGGTCAGGCGTACATCGTGCATCGTCTGGACCGTGACACCTCTGGGCTTATGATGTTTGCCAAGGATGAGAAAACGCAGAACACACTGCGCGACAACTGGCATCAGATCGTCAACGACCGCCGTTACGTAGCAGTGGTATGTGGAGACATGGAGCGCGATGCAGGCACAGTGACATCGTGGCTGACCGACCGCAAGCTGTATGTTTACTCAAGTCCTACTGACGATGGCGGACAGATAGCCATAACCCACTACAGCACTATAAAGCGTGCCAATGGCTATTCGCTGGTGGAGCTGAGGCTCGAGACAGGACGTAAGAACCAGATACGTGTGCACATGGCAGACTTAGGTCATCCGGTTGTAGGCGACGGACGTTACGGTCGCGAAGATGATGTGAACCCATTGCACCGCTTAGGTCTGCACGCCTTCAAGCTGTGCTTCACGCATCCCGTCACTGGTGAACAGATGCATTTCGAGACACCTTATCCTCCTGCCTTCAAGAGGTTGATGGTCAAAAAGACAGAATAATTTGATTTGTTCTCGCAAAACATTCGTACCTTTGCACGAAAGCAAGACAAAATGAATGTTTAAATCATCTATATTTATAACAATGGTTAGAAAATCTGTTTTATTCGCAGCCTTAGGACTCATGAGCCTTGGCGTTGCAGCACAGGACAAGCCTAAGGATGACGAAGGCTTTGTGTTCACAGTAATCAAACAAAATCCGATCACATCTATCAAGAACCAGTCTAACGCCGGTACATGCTGGTGCTACTCCACAATGTCGTTCTTGGAGTCGGAATTGCTGAAGGCAGGCAAGGGCACCTATGACCTTTCTGAGATGTACATTGTAGAGAAGACTTACCTTGATCGTGCTGATGCAGCTGTCCGCACTCACGGTGATGTGTCGTTCTCACAGGGTGGTTCGTTCTATGATGTTATTTATGGAATGGAGCACTTCGGCCTTATTCCTGAAGAGCAAATGCGTCCGGGTGTTATGTACAACGATTCTCTGAGCAAGCACAGTGAGCTGTCGGCAGTCAGTGGAGCCATTGTTGATGCTATCGCTAAGGGCCGTCTGCGTTCACTGCAGTCGGACAAGGACAACAACATGTTGTGGAAGAAGGCTATCAAGGCCGTTCATGAGATCTACCTCGGCACACCTCCTGAGACATTCACATATCAGGGCAAGACCTACACTCCGAAGTCGTTCTACGAGTCGACTGGTCTGAAGGCTGACGACTACATCTCGCTGACATCATACACACACCATCCGTTCTACGAGCCTTACGTAATCGAGGTTCAGGACAACTGGCGTTGGGGTCAGTCCTACAACTTGCCTATCGACGAGCTGATGCAGGTATTCGACAATGCCATTGACAATGGTTACACCATCGCTTGGGGTTCTGACGTCAGCGAAGAAGGTTTCAACCGTCAGGGTATTGCAGTGCTGCCCGACATGGAGAAGCAGGCAGAGCTTGCAGGTTCTGATATGGCACACTGGTTGCGTCTGACCCGTGAGGAGCGCAATGTAACATCGAAGCCAGGACCTGAGAAGTGGGTGACACAGGAAGAGCGTCAGCTGGCTTACGACAACTATGAGACCACCGACGACCATGGTATGCACATCTTCGGTAAGGCTAAAGACCAGAACGGTACAGAGTACTACATGGTTAAGAACTCTTGGGGTGACTCAGGCAAGTATCATGGCATCTGGTACGCATCCAAGGCGTTCGTACGCTACAAAACAATGAACATCGTTGTCAACAAGCACGCTCTGCCGAAGGCAATCGCCGACAAGCTGGGCATCAAGCTCTAAATAGCACAGGCAACGCTCATCTCTCTCCACTGAGAGAAGAGGTTGACAAACACAAGGGTGGGGGCTCTTCCTTACGAAAGGGAAGATGCTTCCACCCTCTTCTTTTGCCTTTTCCCTTAGCCTAGTTGGTAAAAGGCGTTAGTAGAAATATAATGGAGCCAGTGATAGCTGCCCATATCCTGTGGCGCGTGTACCTCTCCGAGGCACAGGTATATGATATCACTTCTATCCCCAGTCTGCGCTACGCTTAGGCTGGGGTTACTCTAGAGTGTACCTCTTCGAGGCACCACGTCCTGTAGCGTAGGCATACTC
>CAYXLA010000099.1:0-8259 GCA_964465765.1 uncultured Bacteroidaceae bacterium
ATTAAGATACTGCCCTCATAACACATAACACGTAACACATAAAACATTCAACGCTTCACGCAACACGCTTAACGCTTCACGTTCATGTCCTGCCGTGGTGCCTCGAAGAGGTACATACATATAGGACATGGAATATTCCCACGTATTTTCTGCTTACCCCTATATACTTCGGAGCAAAGACATATAGTCGCACTCCCAGTACCGAATAGTTGGTACGACCGTACCGTTTACTCGGTACTGCAGTCCCGAATAGTCGGTACGCCAGTCCTGATTAATGAAAACAAAAAGGAGGACTGATAGAGTGATGTCTTCAGATTTTGCCTTCGATGTCTTTCAGCTCGACGAGCTTGTTGACTATGGCATAGATGGTAAGGCCCGAGGGTGTGTGTATCTGCAGCTTGCGTGCGATGTTGCGTCGGTGGGTGATGATGGTGTGGATGGACAGGTTGAGCTTGTCGGCTATCTCCTTGTTGGTTAGCCCCTTGACTACGAACGTGATAATCTCCTTCTCGCGTTGGCTCAGCATCTCCTTATCGTCCTTGTCGGTCTCCTCGTCGTCGCAGTTAAGCAGTCGGTCGAGCTTCTGAGAGATGGCATCGTAGGTGTCGTAGATGGAGATAGTCTCGTCGTAGCTACGTAGTTGTGCGGGGTCTGCCACGCTGCACAGCAGTGCCACATACTTTGTGGCAGTGTTCTTGCTGGCTTCCTGCTTGAAGGTGGAGAGGTCGAACCAGCCGCCCATGAACGGGTCGACGACAATGAGGTCGGGCATCTGCGTGCGGGCATAGTTGCGCAGTGATTCTACAGAGCTGACCTCGATGGCGTTGATCCTGACGTCGGGCATGCGCTTGAGCACGGACGCCAGTCCGCTACGTACTATTGCCGACGAAGATGCGATGATGACCTTTATCACGCTATTGCTGTTCATCCCTTAGCTTCCTTTCCAGTCGTGCCACGATTGGCACAAACATACAGTCTTCGACCTGGCAGTGGGTAAGCACATCCTGCTCGCAGTTGAAGATGTCGAACAGGACTGAATTCATAAGGTTGTTGTTGCCCTGCTCGGGATAGTACTTTATGATGATGTTCTTCAGCTCCTTCAGCTTCGCGTCGATGCGGTTGTGTTTGCTGCTGAAGGAGACTATGTTGTACTTGTCAGACGTATGTCCCGACAGCAACTGCTCGACGTAAGTGAAGACGGCCTTGTTCTCATAGTCCATGTGACGGCGTATCTCGTGTGCATACTCGTCGAAGAAGCGCAGTATGAGCAGTCCTACGTTGTCCTTGTCGGAGAAGTCGAGTGCCTCGATGAGCCTGCGGCGCAGTGTGGGCAGTGAGAAGTCGAGGAAATAGGAGTGGGCGTTCTTGAGATAGTCGATGAGCGCACTTAGCGACACCTGACTGTCGTCGTCGGCATCATAGACCTGTTGTCCTTCGTTGATGAAGTTGGCAACAGCCAAGAAGGTGTGATAGTCCACGCCATGGCTCAGGCACACTTCACGCACGTTCTTGTCGCCGAAACCCAGCGATATGCCGAAGCGGCTCATCACCATAAGTATGGAGTTGTTGTCTATGATAAGGTCGCTCAGTTTGTCGGTTTCTCTATACTTGTGTTGCATGGTCTTCCCTTCCTTTTTCTTGTGTCTGTCTTGAGTGCTATCGACATAAGTGTCGCTGCGTGGCAAAGATAGACATTTTGCGATGAAACGTGCAATACCTACAATCAGGTATTCGGCGCGTCAGAAAGACGTGCATCGATGAAGTCGATAATCATTTTTCGCTCATCTGGATGGAACCAGTGGATGTCGGCATCGCGCTTGAACCACGTCAACTGCTTCTTGGCATAGACTCGGGTGTTCTTCTTAATCTTCTCAACAGCTTCGTCGAGGGTGCACAGCCCGTCGATGTAGGCAAACATTTCCTTGTAGCCGACGGTGTTGAGCGAGTTGAGATGGCGCATGGGGTAGACGCGGCGTGCTTCGTCGAGCAGTCCCTGCTGCATCATAAGGTCAACGCGGGTGTTTATGCGCTGGAACAGTTCAGAGCGCTCACGGTTAAGCCCAATCTTGATGATGTTGAATGGTCGTTCCACTTTGGCGGCAGTGTGGAACGATGAAAATGGTCGTCCTGTCTGGTAGCACACTTCCAGAGCGTGGACTATGCGCTTGGGGTTCTTGAGGTCTGCCTTGGCATAATAGGTAGGGTCGAGCAGACGTAGCTCGTCACGCAGTGCATCTATGCCTACCTCTGCATAGCGTTGTTGCAGCATCTGGCGTGTATCGGTAGTGATGGTGGGTATGTCGTCAATGCCGTTGCACACAGCATCGACATACATCATGGAACCGCCGGAGAGCAGTGCCACGGGATTCTGTGGGAACAGGGTGGTGTCGAGTAGCGATAGTGCTTCGTCGGCATAGCGTGCCGCACTGTAGTAGCCATCGAGTGGCAGCGTGTGGACGAAGTAGTGCTTGACCTGCTGCAGCTGTTCGGGTGTGGGTGCCGCTGTGCCTATGCTGATGCCCGAAAAAATCTGTCTCGAATCGGCTGATACAATGCTGCAATGGCAGTGTTGAGCCAATTCGAGACTTAAGTCTGTCTTCCCCACGCCTGTGGGTCCGATGAGTGCTATCAGCGTGTTTCGCTTCACGGAGTGAGGAATCGCCTGTCGGCACATCAATAGATGTCGCTGCTGTCGTAGGAGGTGTCGGCTCCGTTGTCGAAGCCTTCAAAGCTGTCGCGGTCGATGTCGTCGTCGTTGTAGCCCTGGTCACCATAGAAGTCTTCGCCGAGGTCCAGCTCTTTCTGCTTCTGCTTCTTCTCTACCTCTTCGAAGTCGATGGTCTGGCGTGGCGGCACACCTTCTTTCTTGGTGCAGCGCGGTGTCTCAATGTCCTTGCCGGTGATGATCTCCGACAGCTGGACGAAGAAGCAACGGTCGGTCATGTAGTCGAAGACGTAGATGAGCTTCTGCTTCTCGTCTTCCACCAGCTCGTCGATCTTGGTGTCGGACATGACGTAGTTGTCGATGTCGGAATTGCTGTCCATCTCCTCGAGTGTTATCTCCTCTTCCTTGCCCCAGTCGTCGTCGCAGACGAAGAAGGACGTGAGCTGGTTGTCCTCATAGCCCACAGACTTGAGTATGGCTTTGTGGAAATCCAGGAACGTAGCTTCTGGACTTATCTGTATCTCGCGGAGGAAGTCATCGACCTCGTCGGATATGATGGTGAACCTGTAAATCATGGCTGTTGTCTCCTTATATCTTTTATCGTCCGCCCGGGATGATGCCGCGTGCGGAGCTCTTTATGAAGTCCACAATATACTGTATCTCTTTGGTCATCTCAATGCTCTCCTCCACCTTCTTCAGTGCTTCTGTGGTGTTGAGGCCGCTCTGATAGATTATGCGGTAGGCATTGTGGATGTTCTCGATGAGTTCGTTGGAGTAGTTGCGTCGGCGCAGGCCAACGATGTTGATGCCCGAATAGACTGTCGGCTCACGTCCGGCGATGATGAACGGCGGGACGTCCTTGCTGAAGCGGCAGCCTCCTTGCACCATGACATAACCACCTATGTGGCAGAACTGGTGCACGAGTACCACGGCGCTGATGATGGCGTTGTCGTCGACCACAACCTCACCGCCAAACTTCGTGGAGTTGCCAATGATGGTGCCGCTACCAATGACGCAGTCGTGAGCCACATGCATATTCTCCATGAAGAGGTTGTTGCTGCCGACGACGGTCTTGCCCTTCGATGCGGTGCCACGGCTGATGGTGACGTTCTCGCGAATGCTGTTGTTGTCGCCGATGATGGCAAGGGTGTCCTCACCGCGGAACTTCAGGTCTTGCGGTATAGTGCTGATGCTGGCGCCCGGGAATATCGTGTTGCCGTTGCCGATGCGTGCTCCGTAGTGGATTGACACGTTGTTCATCAGTGTGTTGTTGTCGCCAATCTCTACGTTCTTGTCGATGAAGCAGAAAGGACCTATCTTGCAACCCTCACCGATTTTAGCCTCCGGATGAATGTATGCTAATGGACTGATCTCGCTCATAGTATGTGATGTGTGTGTGGATTAATTTTCTTGTTCTTCAATGTTGACCTTATGCCTGCTGCAGCATCTGTCGGCGCACCTCGCGTGCGAACTTGTTGTTCACGGTGTGTCCAGGACAGGTGGCAATGATGCGTCCCTTTATTGGCTTGCCAACCAGTGCCAGGTCGCCGACGAGGTCGAGCAGCTTGTGGCGTGCACACTCATTGGGCCACATCAGCGGCTTGTGCATGATGTATCCCAGCTTCGAGGCATCCATGTGGGGCACTCCCATGATGTCGGCGAGCTTGTCGTAGTTGTCCTGTGTCATCTGCTTCTCGTAGATGACGATGGCATTGTCGAGGTCTCCGCCACGGATAAGTCCCAACTGCAGCAACGGCTCAATCTCGCGTACAAACACGAAGGTGCGTGCTGCGGCAATCTCGTCCTTGAAGCGTGTCATGTCTTCAAGCGTTGCATACTGGTTGTAGAGTATCTGGGAATTGTAGGCAATCATGACGTTGAGGCCGAACTCGTCGTCGGGCAACGCAATGATGGATGTGCCTGACTTCTCGTCGCGAAACTCAATCTTGGACTTTATGGTGTAGACATCCTTGTCTGCATTCTGCTCCACGATGCCGGTCTTACTGATGCCTTCAATGAAGTAGCGTGCACTGCCGTCGAGGATAGGGAACTCCGGTCCGCTCACCTGTATGAGGCAGTTGTCTATGCCGGAAGCATAGAGTGCTGCCATGGCATGCTCTATGGTGCTGACCTTGACTCCGTCTGCGTTGCTAACCACCGTGCCTCGTGTGGTCTCGCTCACGTTGTCGGCATGTGCGTCGATGATGGGCTGTCCTTCAAGGTCGGTGCGCTGGATCTTATATCCGTGATTGTCGGGTGCAGGGTTGAATGTCACTGTCAGGTTGAGGCCTGTGTGCAGACCCTTGCCCGTCAGCGAGAAGCTGTCCTTCAGTGTCGTTTGTTTCAGCATTATTGTCTGTTTGTCTGTGTGTCTTACTTGTTCAACTGTTTCTTCAGTTCTTCTACTTCTCTCTTCAGCTCGCCAAGCTCACGGTACATGTCGGGCATGCGGCGCATCACTGCCTGCATGCGGAAGAAAGGCTTCTCTTCCATTGGCGGTGAGCCGATGAGACGGCTGTTGTCGGGCACCGACTTGATGACACCCGACTGTGGACCTATGGTTACATGGTTGCCAATGGCGATGTGTCCTGAAATGCCGACCTGTCCGCCGAACATGTTCCATTCGCCCACCTTCGTCGAACCAGCCAGTCCCACTTGTGCTGCCATCACCGTATGACTGCCGATCTCGTTGTTATGGGCAATCTGTATGAGGTTGTCGAGCTTCACGCCACTGTGAATGATGGTGGCACCCATGGTGGCACGGTCTACACAGGTGTTGGCACCAATCTCAACATTGTCTTCGATGATGACGATGCCTATCTGTGGAATCTTGTCATAGCCTTGTGGGGTAGGGGCAAAGCCGAAGCCGTCGGCACCAATCACCGAGCCCGAATGCAGCACCACATTGTTGCCGATGCGGCAGTCGTGATAGACGTTGACGCCCGAATAGATGGTACATGCTGTGCCTACGCTGGCGTTCTCGCCGATGTAGGTGTGTGGATAGATCTGTGTACCGTCGCCTATGGTCGCACCTTCGTCGATGACGGCGTATGCTCCGATGTAGACGTCTTTTCCAATCTTGGCAGTTTCTGCCACTGCTGCCTGCGGTGATATGCCTTTGCGGTGCGGCTTGCTCTGCTCGTATAGCTGGAGCAGGAGAGCCAGACTCTCGTAAGCATTGTCGACCTTGATGAGCGTTGCGCTGATCGGCCGTTCGGGCACAAAGTCCTTGTTCACCAAGACAATGCTCGCCTTGGTCTCATAGATGTAGTGGGCGTACTTGGGATTGGACAAAAACGATATTGCCCCGGGCACGCCTTCTTCTATCTTCGCAAATGTATGGACTGTAGCATTCTCATCGCCTGCAATCTCGCCGTGGATGAATGCTGCAATCTGCTTAGCCGAGAATTCCATAATTCAATCTTGACAATTGGCGGGTTCTAAAGATACCCACCGTGATAAACCAATATAATAACTGTCGGGCTGCGGTTATCTGGCAAAGCCAATTTTGCCGAACCTTTCAATTAAGACCACAAATTAAGGGCTTTTTTTTATATTACCCTTGCACGGCACCAAGAAAAGTGTCTTTCTGCTCGTCGGCTTAGGCGTTTTTAATGATTGCCGCCATCTGCTGTTGCAACTTCTGAGCTGCAAGTCGTGCTGCATTGGCGTAATCGTTGTCGTTGCCGGCATAGATGATGCCACGGCTTGAGTTGACGATGAGTCCGCACTCCTTGTTGTAGCCATACTTGCATACTTCCTCAAGCGAACCGCCCTGTGCGCCTACGCCAGGAACCAGAAGGAAGTGGTCGGGCACGATGCGGCGTATGTCCTCAAAGGCACGTCCTTGTGTTGCACCGACTACGTACATCATCTTGTCGTTGCCAGCCCACTGCTGTGATGTGCGCAGCACTTTCTCAAACAGTCGCTCGCCGTCTTTGTCTTCCGTCAGCTGGAAGTCGTGCGAACCCTTGTTGCTGGTCAGCGCCAGCAGAATCACCCACTTGCCTTCGTACTGAAGGAAGGGTGTGACGCTGTCTTCACCCATATATGGAGCCACGGTGACAGCATCGATATCCAGCTCCTCGAAGAAGCTGCGTGCATACATCGCCGAAGTGTTTCCAATGTCTCCGCGCTTTGCGTCGGCAATGATGAACTGGTCGGGATAGTTCTGCTTTATGTATCGCACGGTCTTCTCGAAGGCTGTCCACCCTTTCAGTCCCATGCACTCATAGAATGCGAGGTTGGGCTTGTAGGCTATGCAGAGGTCTGCAGTAGCATCGATTATCGCCTTGTTGAATGCGAAGATAGGGTCCTCTTCTGCCAGCAGTTGCTGCGGAATCTTCTTGATGTCTGTGTCCAGACCTACGCAGAGAAATGAGCCCTTGCGCAGGATGTTGGAGTATAATTCTTCTCTTGTCATATTTCTGTTCTTATGTTTTTAATGTGTGTGCGCGGCTGCAGTGCAACGGCATGCATGCCGGCAGGTTGTTCGTTACTATATATATAATAAGGAGTGTCGCCGTCCTTTACAGCTCGCTCTCCTTCAGCCTTTCGGCATTCTCTGCCACTATCAGGTGGTCAATGCAGTCCTGTATGTCGCCATCGACAAACGCGGACAGATTGTACATTGTGTAGTTGATGCGGTGGTCGGTGACGCGTCCTTGCGGATAGTTGTAGGTGCGTATCTTCGCCGAGCGGTCGCCGGTCGAGACCAGCGTCTTGCGACGTTGTGCGATGTCGTCGACATACTTCTGGTGCTCTTTGTCGTAGATGAACGACCGCAGACGTGCCAGTGCACGCTCTTTGTTCTTGGGCTGGTCGCGTGTCTCGGTCGACTCGATGAGAATCTCTTCCACCTGTCCGGTGTTGGGATTCTTCCAGTTGTAGCGCAGACGCACGCCCGACTCCACCTTGTTGACATTCTGTCCGCCGGCACCACCGCTACGGAATGTGTCCCATCTTATCTCGCCTTCGTTGATGTTGACCTCAAACGGTTCTGCCTCGGGCAGTACGGCTACCGATGCTGCTGATGTGTGTACACGTCCCTGTGTTTCGGTGACGGGGACACGTTGTACGCGGTGTACGCCCGATTCGTATTTCAATGTGCCATACACGCCGTCGCCAGTCACGGAGCATATAATCTCCTTGAAGCCGCCCACAGCTCCCTCGCTGGCGCTGGAGACCTCGAGCTTCCACCCTTTGGTCTCGCAATACTTGCTGTACATGCGGAACAGGTCGCCGGCAAACAGTGCTGCTTCGTCGCCTCCCGTGCCGCCGCGAATCTCGAGTATGGCATTGCGGCTGTCCATTGGGTCGGCAGGAATCAGCATCAGCTTTATCTCCTCCTCAATCTGCGGCAGACGGCTCTGGTTCGCTGCCAACTCCTCGCGTGCCATCTCCTTCATCTCGGCATCGCTCTCGGTGGCTATGATTTCCTTCGCTTCGTCAATGCCCGCCAGAATGCTCTGATACTGCTTGCGGGCATCCATCAGTCGGTTCAGGTCCTTATATTCCTTGGTCAACTTGACGTAGCGTGCCTGATCGGCAATGACGGCAGGGTCGGTGATTAGCGTCGACACCTCGTCAAACCG
>CAYXLA010000100.1:0-8106 GCA_964465765.1 uncultured Bacteroidaceae bacterium
ACGTATATTAGTTAATTTATTATTCCATTACGGTGGGAATTTATAGAACCCACCTGATATTTGTTCCTTCTACAATTTTCACTTCTGGAAGAACCAGCCAACATAGGCAATGGCTATGCCGAACTCGTTCTCGCTGTTGTACAATCCCTTGCCAAAGACCTTCTGCGTACCTATCTGACGCATCGTGTAGTCTGCCTTAACCACGAGGTTTGGCATCGGCTTCCAGTTGAGACCGAACTTCCACAGGCTCACCTGACAGCGCTTGTCCATTGTCTGGTCTGCATCGGCAGTCTGCTGCGGATTGTAGTATTCGTAGTGGGCAAAGGGATAGATCACGGGGAAGTTCTCCTTGCCAAGTATGGTCTTCAGGTTGAAGCCGACCTCGCCCATGTAGGTCATCGAACCGCTGGCTATCGGCGTGAAGCGACTGTAGGGCGACTTGCTGGAATAGGAGTTGTTGATGCGTCCTATTGCTGCAGCATGGCCAATGTGTCCGGTCATGAAGTTGGCACGGGCAGTGACGTACTCATTTATATATTGTGCATCGGCAGTGAAGATGCGCACTGGAATCTTGCCTACCTGGTCGTAGGTAATCAGCTTGTCGGAGTTGGCACCGGCATTGTTGACGAAGTAGTAGGAAGCACCGACGCGAAGTCCGGGAACGCCGACATAGTCCAGACGGCCTATCCATGCAGGCGAGCTGAAGTTATCGGTCTCGAAGATGCCCTGACGACCACCCTTTACCCAGTCGTACTTGCTGAAGCCGTTGGGGTTGAGTCCGGCAACAATCATTGCCTGATAGTTGAATGAGGCATATCCCTTGCCCAAGCTGCCGAAGAACTCGATACCGGTCTCGTGCCATGTCGACGGCAGGAATGTTGTCTCACCCTCATTGCGTTGTGTACCGAAGAAGTTGATTGGCTCGTGATGACTGTTGGTCAGTCCGACAGGCAATACCAGATGTCCGGCACGCACATTGAACTGCGGAGCGATGAGACGTGTGATGTGGAACTGCTCGAGGGCGACCTCACCACCCTTCTCCATCTCCGACTCATATTCGCCATTCTCACTGCCTGTGCCTGTCTCAAGCTCGTAGGCTGTGCCTGTACCGCCGGCTTCAAACTCTATCTCTGCACCAAGAATCCATTTGTCGGAGAACTTATAGTCCAGTGCAATGATGAAGCGCGGCAGCGACACCTCGGCATGATTCACCTTGGAGTTGCCACTGTTGGAGCCGCTCCAGCGGTTGATGCCGTAGTCCTTCCACGTGCCGAGCATCTCGCCGTAACCGCCAAGGCGGAAGCGCCAGTCGCCGTCGTACTGTGTCGAGACTGTGGTGTATGATGATTTGTTGTTGTCGTTGTTGTCTGAAGAAGCCACCGACTTGGATGGCTCGGCTGCACCCAGACTCTGTGCAGTCATCAGAATACCCATTGAAAAGATTGTTACCAGTTTGTTCATATCTCTTTCACATATTTTTTACCGCTGCAAAAGTATGGCGAGCCACGAACGCGGGGAATACCTAATTATTGCTAAAAAGACTCACCGGAGTAATCACCTGTAGGTAGTCGACCGCTTTCACGGCTCTACAGCCGTAGCCGCACGAGCAATGCCCGCCGCCTCTACACCATTATATATATAGTCCCTACACCTTATTATATATGTAGCCTCTACACCATTATATATGTATTGCCTCTACACCTTATTATATATATAGGTGTGCAGGTGCCGACAGCCCAACATCAATCTCTACACTCCGACATACCTTCTTCTTGTTTGTCCGTCCCAGTCCTGCAAACTGTACCAAGCATACAGGACTGGAGTTTTATACGCTTGGTACTGGAGTTTTATATGTATGGTACTGGAGTTTCATACGTTTGGTACTGAGGAATCATACGTATCATTTCGCTTGAATCATAAATATCTTTCAATTGAATCGTACATGTCTTTCGGTTGAATCGTAAGTATCTTTCGCTTGAATTATACGTATGAACGTCTCTCGTAGCTTGCAGTCACTTAAGTCGGAGGGCGCACCACGGCACGTCACCGCAGCGCCGCCGTAATAATATTTTGCCGTCGATATGGCGCGGTGCTTGCGTTTGCACTATCTTTGCGCTTACATTTTAATAGGTATTTACAACTATAAACTATGAAGGATTTCATAAAACACACGCTGGCAACCATCGTAGGTGTGATTGCCACATTGGTCATTATCACTTTCATAACCGTCGCAGGGCTGATGGGCATAGTGTCTGCCTCAGACACGAAGACCGTAACGGAGGAGAACTCGCTGATGAAGCTGAGCCTCGACGGCAAACTGGTGGAACGCTATGAATCGAATCCGCTGGACTTTGTGTTCGCACAGTTCTCAGGCAACGACGATAGTCAGACTTACGGTCTTGACGAGATTCTCGGTGCGATAGACAAGGCACGCCAGGACAGCAACATACGCGGCATCTACCTCGAGACAGGTTCGTTCGACGCAGAGCCGGCATCGCTCGAGGCTATACGTAGGGCTCTGACGGAGTTCAAGGAGAGCGGAAAGTTCATCGTGGCATATGCCGACGACTACGAGCAGACGCTCTACTACGTGGCATCGGTGGCAGACGAGGTAATCATGAACCCACAGGGATCACTCAACCTGCACGGACTGGCTGGACAGGTGATGCTCTATCGCGACCTGATGGACAAGCTCGGCATTAAGATGGAAATCTTCAAGGTGGGCACGTTCAAGTCGGCAGTGGAGCCGTACATGCTCAACCACATCAGCGATGCCAACCGCGAGCAGATGGAAGCCTACATGGGTTCTATCTGGGGACATATTAAGGATCAGATAGCAGCGTCGCGCAATCTGACGGCAGAGCGCATCGACGAGCTGGCAGACAACGGACTGGCATTCAGCCCAGCTGAAGAGACGGTGCAGTGCGGACTGGTGGACACACTGATGTACAAGATTGACGTGCGCGACCACTTGAAGCAGCGCCTCGGCATCGACAAGGACGACGACCTGGAGATGTACGGCGTCCACGAAATGATGAACTCGGGCACAGATGAGAAGGCTAAGGGCGACGGCATCATTGCCGTATACTATGCTTCGGGAGAAATCGACGGTTCGGCAAACATCATGAGTGCCGACGCTGGCATCGTGTCGGACAAGGTGACAAAGGACATCCGCAGCCTGCAGGAGGACGACGACGTGCGTGCCGTAGTGCTGCGCGTCAACTCTCCCGGTGGCAGTGCCTATGGTTCTGAGCAGATATGGCATGCGCTGTCGCAGCTGAAGACTACAAAACCACTCGTTGTGTCGATGGGCGACTGTGCCGCATCGGGAGGCTACTACATCAGTTGCGTTGCCGACAGCATCGTGGCTGAACCGACAACAATTACGGGTTCGATAGGCATCTTCGGCATGATGCCCGACCTTAGCGGTCTGATGGGCAAGCTGGGCGTCAACACGGATGCAGTGCAGACAAACCAATATGGCGACATGGGCGACCCGTTCCGTCCTATGACTGAGGGCGAGAAGACAATGATGCAGCGCAATGTTGAGAACGGCTATGACCTGTTTCTGACACGCTGCGCCGACGGACGCCATATGACGAAGGAACAGATCGACAAGATTGCACAGGGACGCGTCTGGACAGGCGAAATGGCACAGCAGCTGGGACTGGTCGACAAGCTCGGCAGTCTGGACGACGCCATCAGCATAGCACAGCGCATGAGCGGTGTGGAGCAAAGCAAGGTGAAGAGCTATCCGGAGCCGGAGGACGACATGATGAGCCTCATCGCCGGCAGCGGGAAAAAGCTTAAGCAACGCATCCTGGGCAGTAGCATCGAGGGCGATGCCGCCCGTCTCTACGACGACATAAAGGCAATGAGCAGCGTGGGCACGATGGATCGCCTGCAGGCACGCATGCCGTACGATGTAAGAATTAGATGAAACTGAGAAGTTGAGCAGCACCCGTCAGCATACAGCCATTCATCGGTGGCTACTGCCACTGTCGTGGACTTACGGAGCCGTAGTGTGGCTCCGCAACAGGCTGTTCGACCTGGGCATACTGCCACAGCGCAGCTTCGCGGTGCCGACGATATGCGTTGGCAATCTCGCCGTCGGTGGCACGGGCAAGACGCCAATGACGGAATATCTGATACGGTTGCTGACAAGTGCCGGTCTGCACGTGGCAACACTCAGCCGTGGCTACGGACGCAGTACACATGGCTTCAGGCTGGTCTCTGCAGACAGCACTGCCGCCGAAGTTGGCGACGAACCGCGACAGATGAAGCGGAAGTTCCCGAGCATCACGGTGGCAGTGTGTGAAGACCGCTGCGAAGGAATGGTGCGACTGCTGACTGGCGACAGACCGATTGATGTGGTTCTGCTCGACGATGCCTTCCAGCACCGTTACGTGCATGCCCGACTGAACATCGTGCTGACAGACTACAACCGACTCTACAGCCGCGATGCCCTGCTACCGGCAGGCAGACTGCGCGAGAGCAAAGGTGGTGCAGATAGGGCACAGATAGTGGTGGTGACAAAGTGTCCCGACCAGTTGGAGGAACAGGAGCGGCAGAGCATACGCCGTGAGCTCAAGCTGAACGACAGGCAGCAACTCTATTTCAGCCGCATCGCGTATGACGGTGAAGTTCGGGCAAAAGACATCCTGTTGCTGACGGGAATAGCGAACCCCGCGCCACTGGAGCAACATCTGCAAGCGACAGGAGCACGGGTGCACACCCTGAGCTTTCCCGACCATCACCGCTTCAGCGACAAAGACCTGCAGCTGGTGGCACACACATACAACGCCATCGACAGCACGGACAAGCTGATAGTCACCACGGAGAAGGACGCACAACGACTGGCAGACGTGTGGAGCACAGCGACAGACATCGATGCAGACAGCATCAAGACACTGCCCATAAGCCTGGAGATAACAGGAGGAAAGGAAGAAACGTTTAACAAAAATATATTGAGCTATGTTAGAGAAAATTCAAGAAACAGCAGCATTCCTGAAAGCAAGAATGACCACCAGTCCTGACACCGCCATCATCCTTGGCACCGGACTTGGAGGACTGTCTAAAGAGATTACTGACAAGACCGCAATTCCATACAAAGACATACCAAACTTCCCCGTATCGACCGTCGAGGGACACAACGGCAGACTCATCTTCGGCAAGCTGGGACAACGTGACATCATCGCCATGGAGGGTCGCTTCCACTACTACGAGGGCTACACCATGCAGCAGGTGACATTCCCCGTTCGCGTGATGCGCGAGCTGGGCATAAAGACGCTGTTCGTATCTAACGCCAGCGGCGGCACCAATCCCGACTTCAACATCGGCGACCTGATGATAATCACCGACCAAATCAACTACATGCCGGAGAATCCGCTCCACGGACCAAACATCGACTACGGGCCACGCTTCCCGAGCATGCACAACGTCTATGACCGCGAGCTGGTGCAGAAAGCCGATGCCATCGCAGCAGAGAAGGGCATCAAGGTACAGCACGGCGTATATCTCGCCACACAGGGCCCGACGTTCGAGACTCCGGCAGAGTACAAGATGTTCCGCATCTGGGGTGCCGACGCAGTGGGCATGAGCACCGTACCCGAAGTAATCGTGGCTGTTCACTGTGGCATCCGCGTGTTCGGCATGTCAGTAATCACCGACCTCGGCGTGGAAGGCAAGATTGAAGAGGTGACACACGAGGAAGTGCAGAAGGCTGCAGCTGCCGCAGAGCCGAAGATGATGGACATCATGCGCGAAATGATAAACCGCGCCTGAGACAACGGCACATCCATACCATATTATATATATAGACACACACAGACTACATGCGAACAGAGATATCCACATTGGGACAGTACGGACTGATTGACCACTTGACCGAAGGCATCGAGCCGCAACAACCGACAACGCTACGCGGAATCGGCGACGATGCCGCAGTGCTGGCAGCACCGGCAGACGGCAAGCGCACACTGCTGACCACGAGTCTGATGCTCGAGGGCATTGACTTCGACCTCGTCTACACGCCGCTGAAGCACTTGGGATATAAGACGGCAATAGCGGCATTCTCCAACATCTACGCCATGAACGGCACGCCCACACAACTGACTGTTGCACTGGGCATCTCGCGCCGCTTCTGCGTGGAGGACATGGAGCAACTCTATGCCGGCATTCGCCTGGCATGCGAGGACTACAAGGTCGACATCGTGGGCGGAGAGACCAAATCGTCACTCACCGGACTCGCCGTTAGCGTGACGTGCATGGGCTGTGCCGACGAGGGCAAGATTACCTATCGCAGCGGCGCAAGCAACACAGACCTGATCTGCTGTAGCGGCAATCTGGGAGCGGCATACATGGGACTGCAGCTGCTGGAGCGCGAGAAGACGGCACTGAAGGATGCCGACGGCGACGTGCAACCAGACTTTGCTGGACGCGAGTACATACTGGAGCGGCAGCTTAAGCCCGAGGCTCGACGCGACATAGTCAGCAAACTGGCAGAAGCCGGCATACAGCCCACGTCGATGATCGACATCAGTGCCGGACTGGCATCAGAGCTGATGCACATCTGCAAGCAAAGCAACGTGGGCTGCCGCGTCTACGAAGACCGCATCCCCATCGACTACCAGACTGCCGTCATGGCGGAGGAGCTGAACATGAACCTCACCACCTGCGCACTTAACGGCGGCGAGGACTACGAGCTGCTCTTCACCGTACCCATAAGCTGCAACGAGCGGCTGAAGGAGTTGGACGACGTGCACCTGATTGGGCACATCACGAAGCCCGAGACCGGATGTGCGCTGATTACACGCGACGGACAGGAGTTCGAGCTGAAGGCTCAGGGATGGAAGCAGCAGCAGAACGAAGCAAACAAATGAAATAGAGAGATAGATAGAGAGGAGGAGACGCCTATGAACACAGACAGCCGGCCGTCGGTGTTCCTCATTTACACCGGAGGCACCATCGGCATGATTGCCAATCCCGATACGGGAGCACTGGAGACTTTCAACTTCGAATATCTGATACAGCACGTGCCGGAGCTCAACCGCTTTGACTACCGCATTGACTCCTACCAGTTCGACCCGCCCATCGACTCGTCGGACATGGAGCCTACGCTGTGGGCAAAGTTGGTGAACATCATCGCCACCAACTACGACAACTACGACGGCTTCGTCATCCTGCACGGCACAGACACCATGGCCTACACCGCCTCTGCCCTCAGCTTCATGCTCGAGGACCTGTCGAAGCCAGTAATCCTGACCGGCTCTCAGCTGCCCATCGACGCTCTGCGCACCGACGGCAAGGAGAACCTCATAACATCTATCGAGATTGCGGCAGCCAAGCATCCCGACGGCACTGCCATAGTGCCCGAGGTGTGCATCTTCTTCGAGAACACACTGATGCGCGGCAACCGCACGACGAAAATCAATGCGGAGAACTTCAACGCCTTCCGCTCGTTCAACTACCCTGCCCTGGCGCAAGTGGGCATACACATCCGCTACAACGAGCCGTATATCCGCAAACCCGAACCTGGACAGAAGCTCAAGGCGCACTATCTATACGACAGCAACATCGTCATGCTGACGCTCTTCCCGGGCATCGGGAAGAACATCGTCAGCTCCGTGCTGCACGCTCCAGGACTTCGCGCTGTGGTTTTCAAGACCTATGGCAGTGGGAATGCTCCGCAAAAGCCTTGGCTTATCCGATTATTGCAGGACGCTACGAGCCGCGGCATCGTGATTCTCAACATTTCACAATGCCAAAGCGGGCGTGTGGAGATGGGACGGTATGAAACGGGACGGCAGTTGCTGGAGGCTGGTGTCATCAGCGGCTACGACAGCACTCCAGAGAGCGCCGTCACAAAACTGATGTTCCTCCTTGGACACGGACTGAGTCCCGAGATTATTCGCAAGGTGATGTCGTCGAACATCGCCGGCGAGATTACCAAAGACTAATCACGCGAAAAGACTGACGCCAAAAGGCGGATGTGCTACGAGACTGACGCGCACAGCGTGCCCCACTACGGGGCACACGGCGGTGTTGCGTGTTTTAGGTGGGTTCTATAAATTGGCTTTGTCAGATTGCGAGGTTATTTTCGAGGGC
>CAYXLA010000101.1:0-8074 GCA_964465765.1 uncultured Bacteroidaceae bacterium
CAATGCGCTGCATGCGCCAAAGCAACAGACTGCTGCGAACGACACATTACGTTGTCGGCAATCGAGACAACAGATTTACCCTACAGGACGTATAGGTGCACGCAGCACTCTTTAGGCTTCCTATATCTATGCACAAACACCGTTATTTGTTAATGCCTTTCGAGAAAATGGACACATTTCGCACGAATAATTTGCCAGTATAAAAGAAAGTGGTTTTATTTGCATAGACTAAAGGTGGGTCCAAACGATTGGCAAAAGCAAAACGTCGCCACACCTTTATTTATTAGTATATTACGGTGGAGGCGTTTAGAACCCACCTTAAGTTAACCTTACGATGCCAAACACAACAGACGAAAACCTGTCTGGCCTGAAGGCGAACGACTTCAAGAAGAACCTTCAAGGCAAGGAGACAGGACTATACATATTGAAGAACACAACCGGAATGGAAGTTGCCGTAACCAACTACGGCTGTGCATTGCTGGCTGTCATGGTGCCCGACAAAGACGGGCACTATGCCAACGTCATTCTGAGCCACGACAGCATCGACGGTGTAATAAATAGTCCAGAACCATTTCTCAGTACAACGATAGGCCGCTATGGCAATAGGATTGCAGGAGGCAAGTTCACGCTCGATGGCAAGGAATACACTTTGACCATAAACAACGGACCTAACTCCCTGCATGGAGGACCTACAGGATTTCATGCACGTGTGTGGGATGCAGAGCAGACAGATCAGAGCACCATCAGATTCCATTACGTTTCAGCCGACGGCGAAGAAGGCTTCCCTGGCAACTTAGAGGTAAGCATGAGCTATCACTTGAGCGATACGGACAATGCACTAGAGATTGAATATCATGCCACAGCGGACAAAGACACCGTAGTCAACCTCACAAACCACGGTTTCTTCAACTTGGCAGGCATCGGCAATCCCTCTCCTACCGTCCTGAACAACACTGTGACGATAAACGCAGACTACTATATTCCCATCGATGAAGTCTCTATTCCCACAGGCGAGGTCCTCAGTGTTCATGGCACTCCGATGGATTTCACTACGCCACATACCATTGGCGAGAGAATAGACGACGACTTCCAGCAGCTGACAAACGGCACAGGCTATGACCATTGCTACGTCCTTAATAAAAAGGAGCGCGGCAGCCTGACACTTGCAGCCACATGCAGCGAGCCTACAAGCGGCAGAACCATGGAAGTCTGGACCACCGAAGAGGGCGTACAACTATATACAGGCAACTGGCTGAACGGATTCAGCGGATCACACGGGGCAACATTCCCTGCCCGCAGTGCCATCTGCTTCGAAGCACAATGCTTCCCCGACACACCAAACAAGTGTCACTTCCCTTCTGCCATACTGCGGAAAGGCGACGAGTATTACCAGAAGACTATCTACCGTTTCGGTGTAAAGCAGTCCTGAGAAGAGAAACAACGAGAACATTATAAACTAACGCAATAAACAATAATCATTAAAAACTAAAAAACTATGTCTGAACAACAAAAAAAAGGCGGTAGCATGGTTGCCATCATCACCATGTTCTTTCTATTCGCTATGATTGCATTCGTCACCAACATGGCTGCACCTGTTGGTAACATCTGGGCAAAGCAGCCCGAAATTGGCGGCTCATCTGTATTGGGCTTCATGGGTAACTTCATGAACTTCCTTGCATACCTGTTCATGGGTATTCCTGCCGGCAACATGCTGACAAAGATTGGTTACAAGAAGACAGCTCTGACAGCTATCGCTATCGGTATCGTCGGCTTGCTCATCCAGTTCTGCTCTGGTCTTGGCACTGGCATCCCATTCTACATCATCTATCTGCTCGGTGCATTTGTCTGCGGTTTCTGCGTCTGCATCCTCAACACAGTCGTTAATCCTATGCTTAACCTCATCGGTGGCGGTGGCACAAAGGGTAACCAGCTGCTTCAGCTCGGTGGTGCTTGCAACTCATTGGCAGGTACAATCGCTCCTATCATGGTAGGTGCATTCATCGGAACCATCACTGCTCAGACCAAGTTTGCAGAGGTTAACCCGATGCTGTTTGGTGCTATTGCAATCTTCGTTGTTGCATTCATCGTAATCTCTATGGTCAACATTCAGGAGCCTGGTCAGAAGGTAGCCATCAGCAAGGACGACAAGTACAGCCCTTGGAGCTTCCGTCACTTCGTGCTCGGCGCTGTTGCCATCTTCGTATATGTAGGTATGGAGGTTGGTATTCCTAACACCTTCGGTAACTTCCTCAGCATCTCTGCTAACTCAGAGGCTCTCGGTACAGGTTTCGACAGTGCAAACTCTGCAGCCATCATCGGTAGTATGACTGGTCTCTACTGGTTGCTCATGCTTGTTGGTCGTCTGGCTTCAGGTTTCTTCTCGAGCTTGGTATCCAGCCGCACACAGCTTCTTTGCGCTGCTTCTATAGGCATGGTACTCGTGCTCATCTCTATGTTTGTACCTGAGACAGCGCTGGCATCGATGGTCGGCTTCAGCGGCGGCTCATTCACAGTCAACAATGTACCTCTGTTCACCATCTTCCTTGTATTGGCTGGTCTTTGCACCTCTATCATGTGGGGTTGCATCTTCAACCTTGCAACCGAAGGTCTTGGCAAGTACACTGAGAAGGCTTCTGGTATCTTCATGATGATGGTAGTCGGTGGCGGTATCCTGCCTCTGATTCAGAACTCCATCGTCAGCGACACCATCGGTTCACTCCGTATGAGCTACTGGGTTGTTGTCATCATCCTCGCCTACATGATATTCTATGCTCTCGTTGGTAGCAAGAATGTCAACAAGGACATCAAGGTTGACTGATACACACACGCATTTGGCGAAAACAAGAAAAACACACACATAACCTTTAAATTCTTTACACAATGGAAATAGATCACGTAAGAAGCCGTTTCATCAAGCATTTCGATGGGACGACGGGTGCCATATACGCATCACCAGGCCGTATAAACCTTATCGGCGAACACACAGACTATAATGGAGGTTTCGTGTTCCCCGGAGCTATAGACAAGGGCATAATGGCCGAAATTAAGCCTAACGGCACAGACAAGGTAAAGGCCTATTCCATTGATTTGAAGGACTATGTAGAGTTCGGGCTAAACGAAGAAGATGCTCCTCGCGCCAGCTGGGCGAAGTACATCTTCGGCGTTTGCCGCGAGATGATTAAACGAGGTGTTGAGGTCAAGGGATTCAACACAGCCTTCTCTGGCGATGTTCCACTCGGTGCAGGTATGTCTTCATCGGCAGCACTCGAGAGCACCTATGCCTATGCCCTGAACGATTTGTTCGGTGAGAACAAGATTGACAAGTTCGAGCTTGCCAAGGTAGGTCAGGCAACTGAGCACAACTACTGTGGAGTGAACTGCGGCATCATGGACCAGTTTGCTTCTGTCTTCGGCAAGGCTGGATGTCTCATCCGCCTGGACTGCCGCTCGATGGAGTACAAGTACTTCCCGTTCAATCCGCAAGGTTACAAGCTGGTGCTGGTCGACAGTGTAGTAAAACATGAGTTGGCTTCATCGGCTTACAACAAGCGCCGTAAGAGCTGCGAGAACGTGGTTGCTGCTATAAAGGCAAAGCATCCGGAGGTTGAATACCTGCGTGATGCCACAATGGATATGCTCAACGAAGTCAAGGCAGACATCAGCGAAGAGGACTACATGCGTGCCGAATATGTAATCGAAGAAGTACAGCGCGTGCTTGATGTATGCGATGCATTGGAGAAAGGCGATTACGAAACGGTAGGACATAAGATGTATGAGACTCATCGTGGCATGAGCAAGCTGTATGAAGTAAGCTGCGAAGAGCTCGACTTCCTCAACAATCTTGCATTCGACTGTGGCGTCAGTGGTTCACGCGTCATGGGTGGAGGCTTTGGTGGATGCACCATCAACTTGGTCAAGACAGAGCTGTACAGCACCTTTATCAATGAGGTGAAGAAGCAATATCCTGCCAAGTTTGGCAAGACCCCGAAGATCTACGACGTAGTCATCAGCGACGGCTCACGCCGCGTGTGCTGACCAAGGTTGAACAGCCTCAAGGCTTATATAATGAGAGGTGGAGAGCTCAAGCTTTCCACCTCTCTTATTTATTATGGTGTACATTAATGGGAACTACCCTATCCGAATTGGCAACTCTTGCTTATCCGAATTTGCAAATCTTGCGCAGCTTGTCCTCGTCGATAAGCTTTATCTTGCGGCCGTCTATGGCAATGAGGTGTTCTGCAGAGAACTGTGACAAGACACGTATGGCGTTCGATGTGGTCATGTTCGACAGATTAGCCAAGTCCTCACGCGACAGGTAGATGCTCAGCGTACAGCCGTCTTCCTCAACGCCATAGCTCTCCTTCAAGAAGAAGAGCGACTCAGCCAGACGACCTTGTATGTGCTTCTGCGTTATGTCCACTGCACGTCTGTCGGCAATGCCAAGGCTCTTAGACAACTGTTTCAGGAACACCACCGCCAAATCATTATTGTTCTTGATGAGGTTGCCAATGACCTTCATCGGTATAGAACAGATGACAGACTGTTCAACAGCTGCGGCAGAATTGACGTATTCCTCCTGCGAGAAGTAGGCACGATAGCCAAAGTACCCTACGGGTTTAATGAGTCGTGCAATCTGACGACGTCCCTGAGCCCCCTCTTTATAGACCTTCACCTTACCGCTAAGCAGGCAGTACATGTGTGTCGGCACCTCGTTTTCATAATGGACAATCTCGTTCTTCTTGTACACCTGTACATCAAGGTGCGCCTGCAGTTCGAGGCGTTGCTCCGGTGTCAAAGGTGTCCATATATCAGTAATCAATGAAGGGACATCTATATTCGATAGATCAACTTTACTCATCGTTCTGTGCTCGTCAGGTATGTTTTGTAACACAAAATTATGTTTTCTCTCAATATGTTCGCAATGATTGCCCTCCTTTTTTATTTATGTGACAGCTTTACCCTACCTTTGCGGCGCAAATTTTCAGGTCTGCAATATAAGCTAAAAGAAATACACAGAGCACACACAACACTGAAGCTATGGGAATGGTAATCGGAATTGATGTTGGCGGAAGCACAACAAAGATCGTTGGCATACAGAATGGACAGATTTGTTCACCCATGTTCATCACGGCAGCCGACCCTGTGACATCTCTCTTCGGAGCATTCGGCAAGTATATCTACGACAATGGCATAGAGCTGACGGACATAGAACAGGTGATGCTAACCGGTGTCGGCAGTGCATTCGTCAATAGTCCGCTCTACGGATTGCCAACGCAGAAAGTCGATGAGTTCTTGTCCGACGGATTAGGAGCCAAGCATGCAATGAACCTTGACCAGCTCATTGTTGTCAGCATGGGCACAGGCACCTCGTTTGTCAAGATAGACCATAACGAGATAAAGCACATAGGCGGACTGGGTATTGGTGGAGGCACACTGCAGGGATTATCGAACATGTTATTGAAGTCGCATAGCCCTCGTCAGGTGGCAGAACTGGCAATGAGAGGCGATGCCAATCGCATAAACCTGCTTATCGGTGATGTAAGTAATGCCGACCTTCCAGGACTACCGCTGCATGCAACAGCTTCACTGCTTGGCAAAGCCGACAGTGACTCGGCTGAAGAAGACATTGCAGCCGGCATAGTATGCACAGTGTTGCAGACTATAGGCAGTGCTGCAGTGCTATGTTCCATCAACAGTACAGTCAAGGACTTCGTCTTGATAGGCAACTTGACACTGATGCCACAATGCCACATTGTGTTCCCTGAGCTGGAAGCACTCTACAACGTGCGGTTCCACATACCTCCGTATGCCGAATACTGCACCGCCATAGGCGCAGCACTCGCCTATTGCGACAAGAATAAAGGTAAATAAAAGTCCGACAGTCTTTTGTCTGTCAACGCATTTCACTACCTTTGCACCCGATTATTAATAAGACAGCATAAAGTCTAACTTAAGTAAATTAAAAAAACAATTCAATTATTAATGGAAAACTTGAAAGACGTTAAGCCTCTTGACAGCTTTGATTGGGAAGCCTATGAAACAGGTGAGACCGCAGGCGCAGTGAGCAAGGAAGACCAGGAGAAGGCGTACAACAACACCCTCAACAAGGTCAGCGAAGGCGAAGTTGTAGACGGCAAGGTAATTGCAGTCAACAAGCGCGAAGTAGTCGTTAACATCGACTACAAATCAGACGGCGTAATTCCGGCCAGCGAATTCCGCTACAATCCGGAACTGAAAGTCGGTGATACTGTAGAAGTATATATCGAGAATCAGGAAGACAAGAAAGGCCAGTTGGTACTCTCACACCGTAAGGCTCGTGCTGCCCGTGCTTGGGATCGCATCAATGCAGCTCTTGAGAACGAAGAGATCATAAAGGGATACATCAAGTGCCGTACCAAGGGTGGTATGATTGTCGACGTATTCGGCATCGAAGCATTCTTGCCGGGTTCTCAGATCGACGTAAAGCCTATCCGCGACTACGATGTCTTCGTTGGCAAGACCATGGAGTTCAAGGTTGTAAAGATCAATCAGGAGTTCAGAAACGTCGTTGTTTCCCACAAGGCACTCATCGAGGCCGAGCTGGAAGCACAGAAGAAGGAAATCATCAGCAAGCTCGAGAAGGGTCAGGTACTCGAAGGCACTGTCAAGAACATCACATCCTACGGTGTGTTTGTCGACCTTGGCGGCGTAGACGGTCTGATTCATATCACCGACCTGAGCTGGGGCCGCGTAAGCGATCCTCACGAGGTTGTAGAGCTTGACCAAAAGATAAACGTCGTTATACTCGACTTCGACGACGAGAAGAAGCGTATCGCTTTAGGCTTGAAGCAGCTCACCCCGCATCCATGGGATGCACTTGATCCTAACCTCAAGGTTGGTGACCACATCAAGGGTAAAGTTGTTGTCATGGCAGACTATGGTGCATTCGTAGAGGTTGCTCCTGGTGTAGAAGGTCTGATACACGTATCAGAGATGTCATGGAGCCAGCACCTGCGTAGCGCTCAGGACTTCTTGAAGGTAGGCGATGAGGTAGAGGCAGTAGTGCTGACACTGGATCGTGAAGACCGCAAGATGTCTCTTGGCATCAAGCAGCTCAAGCCAGATCCATGGGAGAGCATCGACGAGAAGTATCCTGTAGGTTCTAAGCACGTTGCTAAGGTTCGCAACTTCACCAACTTCGGTGTATTTGTTGAGCTTGAGGAAGGTGTTGACGGTCTGATTCATATCTCTGACCTGTCATGGACAAAGAAGGTAAAGCATCCGTCGGAGTTCACACAGATTGGTGCAGACATCGATGTAGTTGTTCTGGAGATAGACAAGGACAACCGTCGTCTGAGCCTTGGTCACAAGCAGCTCGAAGAGAATCCTTGGGATACATTCGAGGGCATCTTCACTGTAGGTTCAGTACACGAAGGCACAATCATCGAGTTGCTCGACAAGGGTGCTGTAGTAAGCCTGCCTTATGGTGTTGAAGGCTTCGTAACTCCTAAGCACCTCGTTAAGGAAGATGGCTCACAGGCTCAGCTGAACGAGAAGCTTCCGTTCAAGGTTATCGAGTTCAACAAGAATGCTAAGCGCATCATCCTCTCTCATAGCCGCGTATTCGAAGATGCAGCTAAGTCTGAAGAGCACAAGGAGAAGAAGGCTCGCAAGATGACGAAGAAGGAGGAGACTCCTGCTATCCAGAATCAGGCAGCAGCAACAACTCTTGGTGACATCGATGCACTGGCAGCACTGAAGGAGAAGATGGAGAACGAAGGCAAGTAATCTTGACCGTCGGTCTTACATAGATTGATTAAGGAAGGAGGGACGAAAGTCTCTCCTTCTTTTTTTTGTCTTAGTCCCAGGTACTCCTTACATGGACTCAGTAGAAAATAGGTGGGGATAAACGAATATGGCAGATAGGTATCCGCAGCCACAAGACTATGAGTTGATGGACGAACACATCCACCGATGCAAGTAGCTACAGTCATGCTAGCAGGTAACCTAAGTCATGCCAGAAGCCATATGAAGTCGTCTCACATCGAACGTTGTGAATGTTCACATCGAACGTTGTGAGTGCTCACATCGAACG
>CAYXLA010000102.1:0-7881 GCA_964465765.1 uncultured Bacteroidaceae bacterium
GCAATCTATAGACTCTAACGGTCGGATGCGTTTCCGAAGATGTGGCTGAGCACTTTATCCGTAGTACCGGCTTTGCCTGCTACGTAGTTGCGTGCATTGTCTCCGCTTTGCTTGAGGAAGTCGGCATCGGAGAGAAGACGGTCGAACAGAGGGTTCAGTTCGTCAGCATTGTTGATAGAGAATGCTCCTCCCCCATCGATGAGCTCTACAGCCTCAGCAAACTTATGGTATTTAGGACCGAACACAACAGGCATTGCGTAGACAGCAGCCTCTAACACATTGTGTATTCCTGCGCCAAAGCCACCGCCGACATAGGCAATCTCGCCATATCGGTATATCGACGACAGCAGTCCGAAGCAGTCTATGATGAGACAGTCAGCCTCGCGCACATTGGCTTCAGTGGCACGTGTATAGCGGACATAAGGACGTTTCAGCTTCTCAACAATCTCTACCAGATGCGACTCGTCTATCACGTGCGGCGCGATGATGAGCTTCAGCTCGGGGTGACGATTGAAGTAGTCGATAAACAAATCCTCATCTGGTTGCCATGAACTGCCTGCAACTATTGTAGTCTGTCCGCCTTTGAATGCCTCTACCAATGGCAACTCCTTGGCTTCCTGTGCTATCTGCAGCACACGGTCGAAGCGTGTATCGCCGACAACAGTGACGTTCTCGACGCCTATTGCCGACAGATAACGGCGCGAAGCATCGTTCTGAACGAACAGATGAGTGAAGTCATGCAGCACATTACGGTAGGTTGCTCCGTACCACTTAAAGAATATCTGGTTGCGACGGAAGATTGACGAGACACTGTAGACAGGTATATTGCGTCGGTGCAGCTCGTCAAGATAGTTCTTCCAAAACTCATACTTTATGAAGAAAGCCATGCATGGACGTGCCGCATCAAGGAATCTGCGCACGTTGCGAGGCTTGTCGAAAGGCAGATAGCATACGATGTCTGCTCCGCGATAGTCCTTCCTTACTTCATAACCCGAAGGAGAGAAGAACGTCAGCAGTATGCCATACTCGGGATGAGTACGACGTATACTCTCTATCAGCGGTCGTCCCTGCTCGAACTCACCAAGTGATGCGGCGTGAAACCAGATGTACTTCTTCGACGGATCAATCTGATGCTTCAGTATGGCATAGGACACTCGCTGCCCTTTAATCATCTTCCTCGGCTTGTGACTGAAAGGCGCATCAAGATGAGCCAGTGCGGCATAGATGCCAATGGCTAAATTATACAGGAACATGATTCTTCTTTACTTGAGTACTTCCAATGCACGCTTCATGCGGCGCAGTGTCTCTTCCTTGCCCAGCACCCATGAGATGTCGAACATGTGCGGTCCTTTGCCTTCGCCCACAAGAGTCAGTCGCCATGGGTTCATGATATCGCCGGTCTTGTAACCCTGCTGCTCTATCCACTCCATGACTATCTTTTCCTGATTGTCGATGCTGAAGTCGTCTATGCCGGCAAGAACATCCATAAGCTCTGCCATCTTCTGTGCCGAGTCTTCCTTCCAACGTTTGCGTACGGTCTTCTCGTCATAGGTTGTCGGAGCAATAAAGAAGAAGTCTGACACGTTCCACAGTTCGGGAATCAAGTCAACACGGTTCTTTATCATTCCCATGACTGTCTTCACCTTGTCGATGTCGATATCCTCAACACCATGTTGTTTCAGCACGGGAACAAAGAGCTGTGCTATCCTTTCATCGGAAGTAGCAGTGATGTATTCATGATTGAACCACTGGCATTTCTTATAGTCGAAGCGTGCTCCTGCCTTGCTGCACTTGCTCAAGTCGAACAGGCGTACCAGCTCATCCATCGACATTATGTCCTGATCATTGCCAGGATTCCAGCCCAACAGTGCAAGGAAGTTTATCACAGCCTCTGGCAGATAGCCCTTCTCTCTATATCCGCTGCTCACTTCTCCACTCTTAGGGTCGTGCCACTCAAGAGGGAATACAGGGAATCCCAGTCTGTCGCCATCGCGCTTGCTCAGCTTGCCACTGCCTTCTGGCTTCAGCAGAAGAGACAGATGTGCAAAGCGAGGCATAGTGTCCTGCCAGCCGAAAGCCTTATAGAGCAACACATGCAAAGGAGCCGACGGAAGCCACTCTTCACCACGTATGACGTGTGTAACCTCCATCAAGTGGTCGTCCACGATGTTTGCCAAGTGATATGTAGGCAGTTCGTCTGCCGACTTATAGAGCACCTTATCGTCGATGATAGACGAGTTGACCGTTACATCACCACGAATGATGTCGTCGACATGGACTTCCTGTCCTGGCTCTACCTTGAAGCGTACAACATACTGCGTACCTTCATCCATCAGCCTGCGGACTTCCTCTGCCGGCATGCTCAGTGAGTTGCGCATCTGCATACGGGTAGATGCATCATACTGGAAGTTTGGTATCTCCGTACGTTTTGCTTCAAGCTCTTCGGGAGTATCGAATGCTATATAGGCACAACCGGCATCGAGAAGCTGGCGGACATACTCCTTATATATATGTCTACGCTCCGACTGTCGGTAAGGACCATAGTTGCCGCCGAAGCCAACACCTTCGTCGAACTCTATGCCGAGCCACTTGAATGATTCAATGATGTAATCCTCAGCACCGGGAACAAAGCGGTGTGAGTCTGTATCTTCTATTCTGAAAATCAGTTCGCCTCCATGCTGGCGTGCGAACAAGTAATTATAGAGTGCTGTCCTGACGCCACCAATGTGCAGAGGCCCTGTAGGGCTTGGCGCGAAGCGAACTCTGACCTTCCTTTCTGTCATGATATCTATGTGTAACCATGAAAACGACTTTGGGACAAGACGCTTCGTCCCAACCTCATTTCGCAATAAAACATCTGTTTCTTTGGGCAAAATTACACGTTTTTATCCATACTGTCAGTTTTTCTTCGTACTTTTCGCAAATTTATGACTTTATGAAACATTTAGGCCACAACATAAACAGCTCACGCATCAGGTCTCTGCTCTATAAGGCGTTAATTCTCATCGCTACAGTGACACTGATTGTCTACTTCCTGCCACGCGACGTGAAGTTCAACTACGAGTTCGACCTTAACCGACCGTGGAAGTACGGACAGCTCATTGCCGACTTCGACTTCCCCATCTACAAGTCCGACGACGTCGTCAAGCACGAGCAAGACAGCTTGCTACAGCACTTCCATCCTTATTATATAATGGATAAGGAGGTCGGCAAGTCGCAGATCAATCAGCTGCGTGCCGACTACAGCAATACGCTGGGCGGTCTGCTGCCGTCCTACAACTACCTGTTGTATATCCAGCGCACGTTGCAGAAGATATACGACAGCGGCATCGTGTCGGCTACCGACATGGACCGTATGCTTGCCGACAGCGTCAGCAGCATAATGAAGATCGACGACAAGGTGGCTACGGAGACGCCATTAGGACAGGTCTACTCGTTCCGCACTGCCTACGAGGAACTGCTTGCAGGCGACAGTGAGCACTACAGTCCAGAGGTGCTGCGCCGGTTCCCATTGAACGATTACCTGAAGGAGAACCTCACCTACGATGCCGAACGTACTGCGACTGCCAAAGAGGAGCTGCTCGACAACTATTCATGGTCGAGTGGAGTGGTGCAGAGCGGACAGAAGATTGTGGAGCGCGGACAGATAATCGACAAGAACACATACGACATACTCCAAAGCCTGGAGCGCGAGTCTGCCAACCGCAGTGAGACGATGGCGCAGAAGTGGTTTATGGTGCTCGGACAAGTCATCTTCGTGGCTGTCTTCGTGCTGCTGTTCATGCTCTACCTGGACATCTACCGCAAGGAGTTCTTCAACAAGCACAACGGACTGCTACTCATCTTCTCGCTCATGGTGATCTACAGTGTGGTGACCTCGTTCATGGTGACAAACAGCATCCTGAGTGTCTACTTGCTGCCTTATGCCATGATGCCGCTCATCCTGCGTGTGTTCCTCGACTCGCGCACGGCATTCATGTCGTTCCTCACCACCATCATCATCTGCTCCATCGGCCTGCACTATCCGTATGAGTTCATACTGCTACAGACGGCTGCCGGACTGATGGGCATCTTCAGCGTCGGTGAGCTGACGCAGCGTTCGCAGATATTCCGTGCTGTGACATTGGTCATACTGACCTATGTCGTGGTCTACTTCGCCTACGAGCTTGTCTCGGAGACCGACTTGCGCAATCTGAATGCGCGCATGTACATGTATCTTGCCATCAGTGGCTTCCTCGCACTGTTTGCCTATCCGCTCATGTTCATGGTCGAGAAGTTGTTTGGCTTCACGTCCAACGTCACCATGGTCGAGCTGTCGAATACCAACAATCCGTTGCTGCGCCGCATGTCGGAGACAGCACCCGGCACCTTCCAGCACTCACTGCAAGTAGCCAATCTGGCATCTGAAGCAGCAGTAGCCATTGGCGCAAACAACCAACTTGTGCGCACCGGTGCCCTGTATCACGACATTGGCAAGCTGGAGAACCCCGGCTTCTTCACCGAGAACCAGACGGGAGGAGAGAACCCACATGCCAAGCTCAGCTACGACCAGAGTGCACAGGTTGTGATTAGCCATGTCACCGACGGACTGAAGTTGGCAGAGAAGAACAACCTGCCGAGGGTGATACGCGACTTCATTGCCACACATCATGGCAAGGGCAAGACAAAGTACTTCTATATCTCATGGAAGAATGAGCACGGTGGACAGGAGCCGCCAGAGGATATGTTCTCCTATCCTGGACCTAACCCGAGCACACGCGAGCAGGCGATACTGATGATGGCTGATGCCGTCGAGGCTGCATCGAGAAGTCTGAAGGAGTATACCGAAGAGAGCATCGAGACGCTGGTAAACAAGATAATCGATTCGCAGGTCAACGACGGCTTCTTCCGCCAATGTCCTCTCACGTTCAAGGACATCAGTACCATCAAGACTGTGTTTAAGGAACGACTGAAGTCGGTCTATCATCCGCGCATCAGCTATCCTGAGCTGAAGACAGCTACTGCGGATCAACGTCGAAATACACCGTAGTGTTGTGATAGCGACTGTCGGCCTCGATGTCGCGCCTTATCTGTCGCAGTGCCGTCTCCACCTGTGCAAACGGCAAGCCGCTTTCTATCTTTAGCACTATGCGACGAAGGAAGAGACCACTGACTCTTGCCACTGGTGGCTTCATGGGTTCCGACACGCGGCGCCCCAAGACTGCTCTCATGCGTTCTGCCATGGCATTGGCGGCATTGTCGACAGTGCTCTCATAGCGGTGCTTCAAGCATACATAGACCAGCTTGTAGTATGGAGGATAGTGGAACATCCGGCGTTCTGCCAGCTGTGCCGATGCCATACCTTCGTAGTCATTACGCCTGACGAGGTCAATCATGCCATTCTCCGTGTCGTGTGTCTGCAGTACCACCAGCCCGCGTCCGTCTGTCCTTCCGGCACGGCCCGATACCTGCACCATCAGTTGGAAGGCACGTTCGTAGGCGCGGAAGTCAGGATAGCTCAGCATGTTGTCGGCATTGAGTATGCCCACTGTACGCACATGTCCGAAGTCCAGTCCTTTCGATATTATCTGTGTGCCCACAAGGATGTCCGTCTGTTGTGTCTCGAAGTCGTGCAGAATCGTCTCGTAGTTTGTCCGCGAGCTTGTAGTGTCAAGGTCCAACCGTGCCACACGTGCTTCGGGGAACAGTGTGTGCAGTTCGTCTTCTATCTTCTCCGTGCCAAAGCCATGCTGACGGATGTCCTTACCGCCGCAATTAGGACAGGTGGTAGGCACGCTGAACACGTTTCCACAGTAGTGGCACATCAGTCGTCCCGACCGTTTATGGTAGGTCAACGACACGTCGCAACGGCCACACTTGGGTATCCATCCGCAGTCGCGACATTCCAGCATAGGTGCATAGCCACGCCTGTTCTGGAACAGAATCACCTGTGCTCCATCGTTGAGTGTCGCACGTATTCTCTCTATCAGTTCGGGCGAGAACTGCCCCTTCATCAGCCTCTTGCGCTTCAGCTCCTTTATGTCGACGGTCTCCACGCTGGGCAGTTGCACACCACGATAGCGTTCGGTCAGCTTAACCAGGGCATACTTGCCGCCTTCGGTGGCATTATACCAGCTCTCGATAGATGGTGTGGCGGTGCCAAGCAGCGTCTTCGCACCGGCAGCAGTGGCAAGGTAGATGGCTGCATTACGGGCATTATAGCGCGGAGCAGGGTCTTGCTGCTTGTAGGTGTTCTCGTGTTCCTCGTCTACGATTACCAGTCCGAGGTCGCGGAATGGCAGGAACACTGCCGACCGTGCACCGAGCACAATGGGATAAGGATTGTCCGACAGCTGCCTCAGCCACAACTCTGTGCGCTTGGCGTCGGGCCATTTGGAGTGATAGATGCCAATCTGCGAGCCGAAGATGTTCTTCAGGCGTTGCATTATCTGTGTGGTCATGGCAATCTCGGGCAACAGATACAGCACCTGCTTGCCTGCCTTTATGGTCTCTGCCATGAGGTGAGTGTAGATCTCGGTTTTGCCACTCGAGGTGACGCCATACAGCAGACATACGTTCTTCTCCTGCAGTGCAGCCTTGATGCTGTCCAGTGCCTGCTGCTGTGGTGCCGAGAGACTGTGCAGTGCTATTGCTTCGGCATCGCCGGTGACATCGCCGTTGTCGGCATCTGCAGCCTTGCGTCTTGTACGTGTCTTGCCTGTCTTCAGCGGTGGCAATGCTGCCTTCAGCACGTCGCCTATGCCGCAGAGGTAATAGTCTGCCATCCATCTCCAGAACGACATCTGCTGCGGCAACAAAGGCGGCACGCCTTGCAGCGTGCCGATAATGTCCTTCACCACATACCCTTGAGGTTCATTGTGGTGCAGAGCAACTACCAGTGCCGTATACGTCCTTTTAGCCCCAAGAGGCACACTGACCAGCGAACCTACCTGCAGAGGCAGGGGCTGCTGTTGCAGCAATGACGGCGGCACAGAGTAGGTGAAGCATCCCTCCAGCGGCAATGGCAATATCACGTCGACAAATAGTCTGTCCATAGCGAGTGCAGCTGTAGGGATGCTTCAGTCTCCCTATTGCTTAGAATGTGTAAGCTACCAGAATCTGCCAAGTCTTTGTCTTGGCGCCTGCGTCCTTCAGACCGGCAATGTCGAAGCTGTTGCCCAGAGGAATCTGGTATGTGAAACCTGCCTGCAAGTGGCCCAGCAGCTTCACACCAGCACCAAGGTTAAGTCCTACCTGTGCATCCTTCTTGTCAACGCCAGTCAGATCAATATCCTTGAAGTTGAAGAAGAAGTCAGGACCAGCGGCTACATACACACCAAGTGTGCTGCCAAGACCGATGGTGTACTTCAGGTTAAGAGGAATCTCAACACCCTGCTGCTTGTATTCATCCTTACCACGCTGTGAGTACATCAGTGCACCGTCAACGCCAAGTCCTACTACCGGAAGAGTGAACTCTGCCATAGGGCCAATGAAGAAGCCTGTGGTGTTGTCGGAGATAGTGTTGCCACTGACGTCCAGTTTTGAGAGGTTAAGACCACCCTTGACACCAAACTTAAGCTGTGCCTGTGCAGGCATTGCTACTGCGAGGCATGCTGCCAACATCAATAAGCTGATAATCTTTTTCATCTTTCTTGTTTGTTTTTTGTTGTTTAAACTTAGTTGTTTGTCCTTTTGTTATGACTCACACGCCACAAAGGTAGGCGTTTTTTTCGGCGCAAGCAGGTGCGTAAACGATAAAAGTACTATCTTTGCGCCGGAAAGATGCCGGAGTGGTCGATCGGACCGCACTCGAAATGCGGCGAACGGGTAACTGTTCCTAGGGTTCGAATCCCTATCTTTCCGCCATGAGGCTGTGCCATCACCGGCACGGCCTCTTTTGTT
>CAYXLA010000103.1:0-7674 GCA_964465765.1 uncultured Bacteroidaceae bacterium
GGTTGCGGATACATATTTGCCACATCCACTTATCCCCACCTCTTTTCTACTGACCCGAGTAAAGCCCATGACTAAGGGAGCGCAGTGACCGCAGTCTGGAAAATCGGAGTGCGCGGCGCACCCTCGGAGAGGTACACGCGCTAAAGGACATGAGAATCGTCATGACCTTGCCCCCACGGATTTTCTACTGAGCCACTATACTGCTTGGAGATGCGAGTGACTCATGCTGGATATAGCAAAAAGAAGGAGATGTGCGGCTGGCACTCTCCCTCTCCTACTATTATATTATGGTATAGCTACGCTTGTGCGATGGGCATGGACAGGTTTACAGTGTATTCTGCTTGAGCTTCTCGACGAACTCGCTGATGCGGGTCATCTCCTGCGGTATCTGTATCTGCTGCGGGCAATGAGGGACACACTGTCCACAGTTGGTGCAGTGGTCTGCCTGACGCAGCTTAGGTACACTACGGTCGTAACCGACGAGGAATGCCTGACGTGCCTTGCGATAGTTCGGGTCCTGACTGCTCTCAGGCACATTGCCTTCGTTGACGCACTTGTTGTAGTGGGTCAGGATGGCAGGAATGTCGAGTGCATAAGGACACGGCATGCAGTACTGGCACTGGTTGCATGGTATTGTCGGGTACTCGTTTATCAAGGATGCTGTCTCGTACAAGAACTCCTTCTCGTCGTCGGTCAGTTCTACCAGCGGAGCAAAGCTGCGGACATTGTCCTGCAGGTTCTCCATGTAGGTCATACCGCTAAGTACACACAGCACATCGGGATAAGAGCCGCAGAAGCGGAATGCCCATGATGCAACACTGTTCTCATAGTTGGCCTGCTTCAAGCGCGACACGATGTGGATAGGCAGGTTTGCCAGACGACCCCCGAGCAGAGGCTCCATGATGACTACCGGTATGTTGCGCTTCTCGAGTTCTTTGTACAGGTATTCGCAACCAACGGATGCACCTTGTGCAATCTTCCAGTCGAGATAGTTCATCTGAATCTGCACGAAGTCTGAGTGGAACTCGCCAGAGTCGTGAAGCTGCATCATGTAGTCGAACACCTCGACATCACCATGGAACGACCATCCGAAGTTGCGTATATGTCCGGCTTCCTTCTCCTTTAGGAAGAAATCTACCAGTCCGTTGTCGAAGTAGCGTGCCTTCAATGCCTCTACACCGCCACCGCCGATGCTGTGCATCAAGTAGTAGTCGATATGGTCGGTATGGAAGTTCTCGAGCGACTTGCGATACATCTGTACGCCGGCATCGTAGTCGTTAGAGCCGAAGTTGGAGCACTTGGTAGCCACGAAGTAGCTGTCGCGTGGATGACGTGCCAGTGCCTTGCCTGTTGCCTCCTCAGACCATCCGCGGACGTAGACTGGTGATGAGTCGAAGTAGTTGACACCATGTGCCAAGGCATAGTCAACGAGTTCGTTGACCGTTTCCTGATCTATGCTGATGTCACGGTCTGGATTATCCGGGTCCTTGAGTGTCGGCCAACGCATGCAGCCATAGCCAAGGATGGAAATCTTATCGCCATTGTGTGGATTGGTGCGATATGTCATCTGGTCTGTCGGCACTTCTGTGGTGTGATGTCCACCCTGGTCATATTGCGTCTGTGTGCTGCCACCGCAACCGCTCAATGTTGCTGCACCAGCCACAGCACCTGTCCCCATCAGTCCGAGGAAATGGCGGCGGTTGATGCCGCCAGCCTTTGGCTTGCTATTGTTGTCTTCTTGATTAGTCATAATGTTGCTTACGTGTGTGTATTAAATGTCACTCTCTTCAGAGACTCTACTAAAGCTACAATGTCTCTCTCTTCAGAGACTCTACATAGTTGTCAATCATCTGCATCTGCCGTGGAATGTCAATGCGCTGCGGACACTCTGGCGAGCACTGGTTGCAACTGGTGCAATGGCTTGCCTGACGTAGACGTGGAACACTGCGGTCGTAGCCGACGAGGAATGCCTGACGTGCCTTGCGGTAGTTGGGATCCTGACTGCTCTCCGACAGATTGCCTTCGTTGACGCACTTGTTGTAGTGGGTCAGGATGGCGGGTATGTCCAGTCCGTAAGGACAAGGCATGCAGTAGCCGCACTGGTTGCACGGTATCGTGGGATAGGAAGCGATGACGCCTGCTGTCTCCTCGAGATAGTCCAACTCTTCCTGCGTCAGCGGCTTCAGCGGAGCAAAGCTTCGGATGTTGTCCTGAAGGTTCTCCATGTAGGTCATGCCACTGAGTGTCGACAACACCATAGGATATGTTCCGCAGAAGCGGAATGCCCATGATGCAATGCTGTTCTCAGGCTCGCGCTGTTTCAGACGTGTCACTACGTGCATGGGCACGTTAGCCAGACGTCCACCAAGCAGCGGTTCCATGATGACTACAGGAATGTTGCGCTTCGCCAGCTCTTCGTACAGGTACGAGGCATTGACGTTGCGTGCATTCGACACCGCAGCATAGCTCCAGTCCAGATAGTTCATCTGTATCTGCACGAAGTCCCAGTGATACTTGCCCTCATCGTGTAGTTGCAACATGTGGTCGAAGACAGCCACATCGCCATGGAAAGACCATCCGAGGTTGCGGATGCGTCCTGCCTCACGTTCCTTGACAAGGAAGTCGATGACTCCATTGTTGAAGAAGCGCTGATACAGGAGGTCCAATGGCGTGCCGCCCCACCCTGGCGTTGAACCGATGCTATGCAGCAGATAGTAGTCTATATAGTCCGTATGGAAGTACTTGAACGAATTGTGGTACATCTCCAATGTACGTTCATAAGACTCCTTGTCGCTGACGTTAGCACCTACAATGCGGTGGTTGGAACATTTGGTAGCCACGAAGTAGCTGTCGCGCGGATAACGTGCCAGAGCATTTCCTGTAGCCTCTTCGGACAGTCCCTGACAATAGACAGGGGACGAGTCGAAGTAGTTCACTCCATGCTTGATGGCATAGTCCACGAGCTGGTTGACCATTTCCTGATCTACGACGGTCTTGCCGCTTTCGTCAGTCTTCATGGGCCAACGCATACAACCATAGCCAAGGATGGAGACCTTGTCGCCGTTGCCAGGATTGGTACGATAGGTCATCTGGTCGGTCGGCACCTCGGTGGTGTGATGTCCACCTTGGTCATATTGCGTCTGTGTGCTGCCACCGCAACCGCTCAATGTTGCTGCACCAGCCACAGCACCTGTCCCCATCAGTCCGAGGAAATGGCGGCGGTTGATGCCGCCAGCCTTTGGCTTGCTATTGTTGTCTTCTTGATTAGTCATAATGTTGCTTACGTGTGTGTATTAAATGTCACTCTCTTCAGAGACTCTACTAAAGCTACAATGTCTCTCTCTTCAGAGACTCTACATAGTTGTCAATCATCTGCATCTGCCGTGGAATGTCAATGCGCTGCGGACACTCTGGCGAGCACTGGTTGCAACTGGTGCAATGGCTTGCCTGACGTAGACGTGGAACACTGCGGTCGTAGCCGACGAGGAATGCCTGACGTGCCTTGCGGTAGTTGGGATCCTGACTGCTCTCCGACAGATTGCCTTCGTTGACGCACTTGTTGTAGTGGGTCAGGATGGCGGGTATGTCCAGTCCGTAAGGACAAGGCATGCAGTAGCCGCACTGGTTGCACGGTATCGTGGGATAGGAAGCGATGACGCCTGCTGTCTCCTCGAGATAGTCCAACTCTTCCTGCGTCAGCGGCTTCAGCGGAGCAAAGCTTCGGATGTTGTCCTGCAGATGTTCCATGTAGGTCATGCCGCTGAGTGCCGACATGACACCTGGGTATGTTCCGCAGAAGCGGAATGCCCACGATGCGATGCTATTCTCAGGCTCGCGCTGCTTCAGACGTGTCACTACGTGCATAGGCACATTCGACAGACGTCCGCCGAGCAATGGTTCCATGATGACTACCGGTATGTTACGCTTCGCCAGTTCTTCGTACAGGTACGACGAGTTCACGCTGCCGGGGTTGGATGTCCCTGCATGGTTCCAGTCGAGATAGTTCATCTGTATCTGCACGAAGTCTGAGTGGAACTCACCCGAGTCGTGCATCTGCATCAGATGGTCGAAGACTGCCACATCACCGTGGAAAGACCAACCAAGGTTGCCAATGTGTCCTGCCTCGCGTTCCTTCATGAGGAACTCCAGCAGTCCACTTGTGATGAATCGCTTCTCGAACAACGGTATGCCGTTGCCACCGCCCAGGTTGTGCATCAAGTAGAAGTCTATATGATCCACTTGCAGGTTGGTGAACGAGTCGTGATACATCTTGATGCTCTGTTCGCGGAAAGCTTCGGGATCAAGATCCACGGTGACTGCTCCACGATGGTTGGACATCTTCGTAGCTATGTAGTAAGAGTCTCTCGGGTGACGGCTCAAGGCTATGCCCGTGGCTTTCTCCGACAGTCCCTGCACATAGACAGGTGCCGTGTCGAAGTAGTTCACGCCATGCTCTATGGCGTAGTCTACGAGTTGGTTGACCGTTTCCTGGTCGATGACCGTATTGCCATTGCTGTCTGTCATGGTAGGCCAGCGCATACAGCCATAACCCAGTATGGAAACCTTCTCTCCGTGGCTCGGACAGGTGCGGTAGGTCATCTGCCCCACCGGCACTTCTGTCGTGTGCTCTCCACCCTGCGAGTATTGCGTCCGGTTGTTACCGTCGCATCCGCTCAGGGTCGCAGCACCTGCCACTGCTCCACTTCCCATAAGTCCAAGGAAGTGGCGCCTACTAAGTCTGTTATTGCAATCATTATCCTGCATATTCGACTCTTTCTAAAAACTGAAACAACGGTATAACAACAACGGACTTTGCTTAAATAGTCTTGTGCATCTGGTGACCTTCGACGTGTATTGCACTGATTGGGTTAGCAGGACACAAGTTCTCGCATGCACCACAACCAATACATACTGCCTCGTTGATCACAGGGCGCTTCAGAATCTTCGGGCCCGAACCACCGAAGCGGTTTCTTGGGTCGGCTGCCCATGCCTCTTCGGCTGCCTTTGCAGCTTCCGGATCTATTGGCACCATCTCGATGGCGTTGACCGGACAGTGGCGTGCGCAGTTTCCGCACTCCTGACCGTCGGCATAAGGAATACAGAGATCCTGTGTCCATACGGCATGACCAATCTGGATAGACGACTTCTCGGCAGCGTCGATGAGCTTGATGGCACCTGCAGGGCAGACCTCAGAGCACTTGGTACACTCCGGACGGCAGTAGCCCTTCTCGTACGACATCTCTGGCTGCATCAGCGTCATGAGGTTGGTCGACGGACGCAGTACGTTGTTAGGACATACCGATACGCACAGCTGACAGCCGGTGCAGTGTTGAGCCATATTCCTCAAGCTCTGTGCTCCAGGAGGCACGATTGCTGTTGCACGCTGCGGCTTCTGCTTCGGCACGATGGGTGCCAGACCGCCATCGACCTTGATGTCGGTAGCCTTCTCAATGATCTGTCCGTGAGCTACAGAAGCTGCTGCACCTGTTGCCAGTGTGGCAAGGAACATACGCAGGCCCTTGTCTACAGGAGCCTGTGCCGACTTAACGGGTGCCGGCTGTGCCTCAGCCTTTGCTGCTGCAGGCTTCTGAGCCTTGTCGGCAACGGGCTGTGCCTTTGGGAATGCTGTAGCCAGCGACGGAGCACCGAACTTATAGCTCAGAGCGCCAAACTTGCACTGCTCGATGCAGTTGCCGCAAGCAACGCAACGGCTGTAGTCCACGGTGTGTGACTTGAAGTCGATGCACGAAGCCTTGCAGTTGCGCGAGCACATGCTGCAGCTCTTGCACTTGTCGGCATCGAACGTAATCTTGAACAATGAGAAGCGCGACAGGAAGCCCAGTACAGTGCCCACAGGGCAGATGGTGTTGCAATAGGTACGACCGTTGCGTGCTGCAAGTACACCTATTATTATTACTGTAGCTATGGCTATGATGAATGTCGGCAGAGTCTTGATCCACACGTCTACGTCGTAGAAGGTGTAGCTCTCATAGTGCTCGGCAATCGAAGCCAGCACATTGTTGCCCAGACGATAGATGGGCTGCAGGATGTTGGAAGCGATACGGCCGAACGAGCTGTAGGGAGCCAACAGAGCAACAAACGAACCCACTCCGGCAATCATCGCAACGATGAAGACGCCCAGCACGCTGTAGCGCAATGCAGACTTGGCAGGAGAGTAGGTGTAAGGACGCTTGCGGTCGCTCTTGTTGCGGAAGCGCTTGCCGAACCATGCAATGATGTCCTGTAACACGCCCATTGGGCAGATAACGGAGCAATAGATGCGTCCGAAGATTAGGGTAAGGGCTACAAGAAGTATCACTACACCCACGTTGATAGCCAGCACTGCTGGCAGGAATTGCAACTTAGCCATCCAGCTGAAGTACGACTGAGTTACTCCCGTGAAATCGAGGAACATCAGTGTAATACAGACGAAGAACACGGTGGCTAAAATTAGTCTGACTTTACGTAACATAACCTTTAGTTTTTTAGTTGTCGTAGTTTTTTATCACTCAAAATAAGGCAAATATTCGCCACGGAGTGAATGTCGCAACCGCCAAAGCGAAAAATAGAGCTTCAACGCGAAACGCCAGAGAAGTCCTCGGGGCTATCTGTTCCAGTCCACACGGCGGCGTTCCAGCACGTAGTTCTTCAGTATGGTGAATGCAGGATGCGCCATCGACACGTGGTCGTGGCCACCCAATTCATATATATATGCATCCTTGTGCCCTACGACCTTGAGCATACGCCAGAAGTAGGCTGTCTCCTCATAGCGTCCCAGCATCTCCATGTTGCGGTCGCCGGAGATGATCACTATCTTCGGACAGTCGGGACGGACATAATATAGTGGTGCAAATTCGTCGATGAGCGGCTGCGTGTTCTTCATCCCCTTCTTCTGGCGGTAGGCGAAGTGCGTGATGACCTGTCCGCTGAACGGGAACAGTGCTGCTATGGAGTCGGCATCGACACCATATTTATTAAGCCACTTCTTGTCGAGCCCGACCATGTCGGTCAAGTAGCCTCCTGCCGAATGTCCAGCCACGTAGATCTTGCTTGTGTTGCCGCCATAGCGTGCCACGTTGCCAAACGCCCAAGCCACGGCTGCAGCTGCGTCGTCGATGCAGTCGGACAATTCGGCACGGTCGCCAAGCAGGCGATAGTTGACTGCCACGACACCGATGCCGCAGTCCTTCAGTTCATCGGGGACATACTTGCTGCCGCTGGTCAAGCCTCCGCCATGAAACCACACCACGACAGGATAGTCCTGTTTGTCGGCAGGATAGTAGTAGTCCAACTTGCAACGTTCGGCAGCATAGTCGTTGTCGGTTGTCGTCTGATACGGAATGTTCTCCAGGGTTTCATACTTGTACTGTTTCTGCTGCGATTGCGGCTGACAGTATGCTGTCAATGCCACAAGGCACAGCAATAGTGCTGTTACGGTGCGTTTCATAGTAGTGTGATTCGTTTTTATTAGTTAGTCCGCCGTAAATTTATGAATCTTTTTGCTAATGGCAATACGCCCCAGCCTATTTCTTTGGGCTTAGCAGGAAATGTGGTGGGGATATCCGACACAGACACCTCTGTATTTCACTGCACATGTTCAAGCCTATTCAAAAACGTTTAATATCTGTTCAATAATCGTTCAATACCCCTTGTCAGACGCGTTCTGAAGGTACC
>CAYXLA010000104.1:0-7650 GCA_964465765.1 uncultured Bacteroidaceae bacterium
GCCGAAAGGTTCGTACCTTTTATGTGTCATGTTTTATGTGGGCTACATCCAACACCCAACATCCAACACCGGATATAATCCATACCAACGAGAGTGCCTGCGGCACTCTCGTTAAAGGCTTATATTTGAAATGGCAAAGTCTTATATAAGAAAGTGCCATCGCAAACGTTATCTATTGCCCTTTCTTATATAAGACTTTTTGTGGCGGATTAAGATCAACGTAACACATAACACACAACACATAAAACATATCACATCTATTATCTTTGCATCCGGAATCAATAGAGAGACAGCTATGAAGAGATTAGTGATATTCGACCTTGACGGGACACTCGTGAATACCATTGCCGACCTGGCACAGAGCACCAACCATGCACTGCGGGAGCTTGGCTATCCCACACATGAGGAGACAGCGTATAAGATGATGGTGGGTAATGGGATAAACAAGTTGTTTGAACGTGCACTGCCCGAGGGCGAGAAGACGGCAGAGAACGTGCTACGTGTGCGACAGCAGTTCATACCTTATTATAATAAGCACAACACCGACCTCAGCCGTCCCTATCCAGGCATGCATGAGCTACTGCGACTGCTGCAGGACAAGGGCATAAAGACGGCAGTGGCATCAAACAAATATCAGGAAGCGACGAGTAAGATCATCAGCCATTTCTTCAGTGACATAGACTTCTCGACTGTCTACGGACAGCGAGATGGTGTGCCCATCAAGCCAGACCCTACCATAGTGTACCAGACGGCAGAGGCTGCCGCCATCGCCATCGATGACGCCCTCTATGTAGGAGACTCGTGTGTGGACATGCAGACAGGACTGAATGCCGGCATCGAGACCTGTGGCGTGACATGGGGCTTCCGCCCACGCACAGAGCTGGAGAAGTATCATCCACAGCATATCGTCGATAGTGCAACGGAACTGAAGGATATTATAATGTGTTAGGTGTTATGTTTTATGTGTTATGTGCCATGCGGTCCTCCTAATAGTTGTCATGTAACACATAAAATGTACATGTCCTCATGTATGTACCTCTCCGAGGCACATGCTGGGGGCGTACTTTAGCCCCAGACTGCGGTCGCTACTCTCCCTTAGTCTGGGGTTATGCATAATTGTGTCTCTCCGAGACACCACAGCAGGACATGAACGTGAAGCGTTAAGCGTGCTGCGTGAAGCGTTATTTACGGTGTTGGGTGTTGAGTGTTGGATGATGGAGTAATGGGGAGACACCGATGGGACATCTATAGGACATGAAGCATGCTATAGGTTCTGCGCAATAGGACGTGCAGCCTCGGAGAGGCTGAATTATGCATAACCCCAGTCTAAGCGTAGCGCAGACTGGGGCCTCAAGCGTCACTCCTATCAGTGCCTCGAAGAGGTACATACATATAGGACATGGAAATATCCCCACCTATTTTCTACTGAGTCGTCTATATGGGACGCCATCATGCATAGCCCCTGCGGGGCGTAGCACGTAACGCGCAGTAGAGAGTGCTTACCTATGGCTGGCAAACATGATGCATGTATATATTCCGTTTAAGTTCCGTCTAAGTTCCGCGGACTATTTAATCTAACACGGCAGTGTGGTACATACGTATGACGATGTTACGATAGAATTTTATCAAAAAAATATGGCTGGGTGTTTGCAGTTAAATAAAACTTCGTAACTTTGCAGCGCAAAAGGGAAATGCCTCGGGCGGAGGCAGGAACTTTGAAGAGATTGGAGTATGGTGTAATGGTAACACTACAGATTCTGGTCCTGTCATTCCAGGTTCGAGTCCTGGTACTCCAACAGACTACGGAAGGTTGCTAAGCTCATGCTTGGCAACCTTTCTTGCTTTAGAGGCGGAATGTCCGTACCTTTGCGTTAACGAAAGACAATGTCAAGTCACAACACGATGCAGCTATTCACCAAGACCGAGATGCCCGAGCGACTGCCGGAGCTGAGCTATGCCGACAGCATCATGCTGCTTGGCTCATGCTTTGCCGATGGCATGGGGCAGCGACTCACTGCCGCACGGTTCCGTTGCGACGTCAATCCCTTCGGTACGCTGTATAATCCGTTCTCCATCACTAAGGCATTGCGCAGGATTGTGGCGGGACATGAATATGCCGAGGACGACCTTGTGCAGTATGGCGGACTGTGGCATAGCATGATGCACCATGGCAGCTTCTCCACTGCCGACCGCAGTGAGACGCTACACCTTATTAATAATAGGCTTGCCAAGGCACACGACGCACTACACGACGTGTCGCTGCTGATACTCACACTCGGTTCGGCATGGGTCTATTCTGCCAAAGGTGATGGCGAGGAGACGGGACTGCCTGCAGGAACCGTCGTAGGCAACTGCCACAAGATGCCCGAGAGCTGGTTCTGCCGCCGCTGGCTGACCGTCGAGGAGATTGTAGCCGACTGCTCATCGCTGTTCGCAGAGCTGTTTGCCTCGTTGCCACGGCTCAGAGTCCTCATGACTGTCAGTCCCATACGCCATGTGCGCGACGGACTGCATGGCAACCAGCTAAGCAAAGCCACGCTGCTGCTTGCTGTTGACGAACTGTCGAGGATGCATGCAGGACGCGTCTGCTATTTCCCTGCCTACGAGATACTCAACGACGAGCTGCGCGACTACCGCTTCTATGCCGACGACCTTGTGCATCCGTCTGCCATGGCAACAGACTACGTGTGGCAATGCTTCTGCGAACACTGTCTGACGAAAGAGGCAAAGGACGTGATGCAGAGTGTTAACAAAATTGAAAAAATGATGGGTCATCGTCCCCTTCATCCCGAAGGTGACGAATACAGAAGGTTTTTATGTCAAATAATGTTAAGCATCGAGACCCTTTGTGCAAAGTACCCTTATTTTGACTTCACGAAAGAATTGGAAGAATGTCGTACACGATTGAACATATTGCAGAAATAACAGGCGCCCGCCGCATAGGCAGCAGTCCTGCGGAGATAAGCTGGCTGCTTACGGACAGCCGCTCGCTGAGTTTCCCTGAGGAGACCCTGTTCTTTGCATTGAAGACAAAGCGCAACGACGGTGCCGACTATGTTGCCGAGCTCTACGACCGTGGTGTGCGTAACTTCGTGGTATCTGCCTCCGACGAGCAGCAGATGCTGTCGCTGGGCCTTGACGGTGCCAACCTGCTCTTTGCCGATGACACACTGCGTGCCTTGCAGGTGCTGGCAGTGCATCACCGTCAGCAGTTCAACATACCAGTCATAGGCATCACGGGCAGCAATGGCAAGACCGTTGTCAAGGAATGGCTGCACCGTCTGCTGAGTCCCGAAAGGAACATCGTCCGCTCACCGCGCAGCTACAACTCGCAGATAGGTGTGCCGCTGTCGGTATGGCAGTTGAACGACACAGCCGACCTTGCCATCTTCGAGGCAGGCATCTCACAGCCTGGCGAGATGGAGCGGCTGCAGGAAATGATACAACCCACCATTGGCATACTGACAAACATAGGCAGTGCACACCAGGAGAACTTCTTCTCGATGCAGGAGAAGTGCATGGAGAAGCTCAGACTGTTCAAGTCGTGCGACGTGATAGTCTACGACGGCGACAACGAACTCATCTCCAACTGCATGATGCGTTCGGCCTTCTTCGGGCGTGACCTCGCCTGGAGCCGCAAGGATGCCGACCGCCAGCTCTACATAAGCAGTGTGGAGAAGAAAGACTACAGTACGGAGGTCTGCTTCCGCTATCTCGGTGTCGACAGCAGCTATACGCTGCCCTTCACCGACGATGCCTCGATAGAGAACTCCTTCAACTGCCTCGCCGTGTGCCTCTACATGATGGTGCGTCCCGAGCAGATAGCACAACGCATGGCACAGCTTGAGCCTGTGGCAATGCGCATGGAGGTGAAGGACGGCAAGAACGGCTGCCGACTGATAAACGACAGCTACAACAGCGACATCACATCGCTCGACATAGCACTCGACTTCCAGTACCGCCGGTCGCAGACCAAGGGACTGAAGCGCACGCTGATACTCTCCGACATACTCGAGACAGGACAGAAGCCGCCGACGCTATACCGCAAGGTGGCACAGCTGCTGGCACAGCGTGGCGTGCAGAGAATCATTGGCGTGGGACCAGAGATATCGTCGTGCGCAGGACAGTTCGACATGCAGCGCGACTTCTTCGGCACCACCGACGAACTGATACGTGCCATAGAGCAACACCACATAACACTGCAGAACGAGCTGGTGCTCATAAAGGGTGCACGCAGCTTTGGCTTCGACAAGCTGAGTGAGCTGCTCGAGAACAAGGTGCACGAGACCATCCTCGAGGTCAACCTCGGCGCTATGGTGGAGAACCTGAACGACTACCGCAGTCTGCTGAAGCCCGAGACGAAGATTGTCTGCATGGTCAAGGCTTCGGGCTACGGAGCAGGAGCCATAGAGATAGCACGCACACTGCAGGAACATCATGTGGACTATCTGGCTGTTGCCGTTGCCGACGAGGGAGCAGACCTGAGGCGTGCCGGCATCACAGCAGACATACTGATAATGAATCCGGAGCAGACAGCATTCAAGACCATGTTCGACCACAAGCTGGAACCAGAGGTCTATAGCTTCGAACTGCTGCATGCTCTCATAGCTGCAGCACGCAGGGAGGGTGTGTCGAACTTCCCCATACACGTGAAGCTCGATACAGGCATGCACCGCTTAGGCTTCCTGCCCGAAGAGGTGCCGCAGCTCATCGAGGAGCTGAAGGCACAGGATGCCGTCATCGTACGTTCGGTGTTCTCGCACTTCGTAGGCAGTGACTCGGCAGACTTCGATGGCTTCACCCGACGTCAGATAGCTGTGTTCGACGCAGCATCGTCGCAACTGCAGGCAGCATTCAAGCACCGTATACTGCGACACATATGCAACTCCGCAGGCATAGAGCGCTTCCCCGAAGCACACTATGACATGGTGCGACTGGGCATTGGGCTCTATGGCATCAACCCCATAACCAATGCGGTGATGCACAACGTCAGCACACTGCGTAGCACCATACTGCAGATACACGACATCAAGGCGGACGAGACCGTGGGATATAGCCGCCGCGGACACCTGACACGCGACTCGCGCATAGCGGCTGTGCCTATAGGCTATGCCGACGGACTGAACCGACACCTCGGCAACGGACATGCCTACTGCCTGGTGAACGGACAGAAGGCACCCTATGTGGGCAACATCTGCATGGACGTCTGCATGATTGACGTGACCGACATCAACTGCAGGGTGGGAGACACAGTGGAGATATTCGGCGACAACCTGCCGGTGACGGCACTGTCGGACGTGCTCGAGACCATACCCTATGAGGTGCTGACAGGCATCTCGACACGTGTCAAACGCGTGTACTACCAGAGTTGAAGACACGATAATGAAGGAACATACATATAGACAACAAATAAATATAATCACTTTAAAATCATAACACATTATGGAAAACTTACTGTTATTTGCATTCCTGCCTTCAGGATCAGAGTGGATCATCATCGCATTAATTATCCTGTTGCTCTTCGGCGGCAAGAAGATTCCTGAGCTGATGAAGGGTCTTGGCAAGGGTGTCAAGAGCTTCAAGGATGGCGTGAACGAGGCAAAGGCTGAGATCAACGACGCCACAAAGGAGCTGGACAACACAACTGCAAGCGCACCGAAGAAGTCGGAAAACAACTAAGAGAGGCGCATAGCGACAATACACATTCCTGATGCTCGCAGCCGATGGTCCCACGAAAGAATGACCATCGGCTGTGGGACGGGAAGGGTGTGTTTTCTAAAAGAAACACTGTAGAGGCAGACACACAAGAGAGAGAAAGAGAGACAGAAGACTCACAAAGACGAGAGACGAGACAGACAAGCAAATGGAAGACAAAGAACTGACTTTTTGGGAACACCTTGATGTCCTGCGCTGGGCACTGGTGCGTATTGTAGTGGTGTGGTTTATCCTTGCCATAGGATTTTTCATCGCTATGCCTTCGCTGTTCGACACAGTGATACTCGGTCCCTGCCACAACAACTTCATATTCTATCAGTTCCTCCGCAGCATGGGCGAGGCGTTGAACCTCACGGGTGACTTCTTCACGCAGGAGTTTGACATCAAGCTGCAGAACATCAATCTGGCAGCTCCGTTCTTCGTCCATCTGTCTACATCGTTCGTCCTCTCGCTCGTGGTGCTTGCACCTTACATACTTTGGGAGATATGGCTGTTCATACGTCCTGCACTCTATGTCAATGAGTCGCGTGGCGTGAAGAAAGCCTTGCTGCTGGGTTCGGTGATGTTCTACATAGGTGTTGCAGTGGGATACTTCGTCATCTATCCCATGACGCTGCGCTTCCTGTCGACCTATAACCTCAGCCCCGACATCGAGATACTCATCTCCCTGAATTCCTATATCGACAACTTCATGACGCTGGTGCTCTGCATGGGCTTGGCATTCGAGCTCCCGCTTGTCACGTGGATACTCTCACTGCTGGGCATCATCACACGCGACACACTGCGCGAGTATCGCCGTCATGCATTTGTTGTGATTGTCATCGTGTCTGCCATCATCACTCCTACAGGCGACCCATTCACACTTATGGCTGTCACACTGCCGTTGTATGCACTCTATGAGTTGAGCATACTCATGGTGAAGGACAAGAAAGACGACGATGATGACGATGACGACGACAAACCTACATCGGGCAACAATGGCGGATCTAACAAACCGACAGGTGGAGCTCCTGCACAGAAGGCAATAGAGAAGAAGCCCGACAGTCCGCAGGATGGCGGTGATGCCAAGGCTCTGCCGGCAACCGATGACAAGACTAAAGAAGCACAGCCCAAGAAGGAAGACAAACCAATCTCTGACGTACTGCGCGAACAACGTGAGGCAGCACAGCGTGCCAAGAATGAGGCAAGCAACAAAGCCCTGCAAGAACGTATTGATGCAGCTGCCAAGTCGGCTGCTGCCACGGGTGCTGCGGCAGGCGTTGCCGCCGAAGCCAGTGCCGAAGGTGCTGCACCTGCACTCACTGCCAATACAGAGCCTACGGTGAAGGAGTCGTTGGCTGCTGCTGCCGAGGCAACAGCCAAGAAGGTCAAGAAGGAACCGCGCATGGTGATCATCGACGACCAGATATTCTTCGAGGAATATCCCGATGAGGATATCCCTGCACCACAGGATGCTCCTGCCGAGAAGCAGGCTGCACAACCCATGGAGACAACTGCACCAGAGGAACCATCGGCATCAGCCGAATCGGCAGAGACGTCGGCTCCTGCATCTGAGACATCTGCATCGTCTGCTCCAGCTGAGCAAACTGTACCTGTAGAAGAACCTGTTGCGTCAGCTGAATCGGCTGAACCGGCAGAGTCGGTAGCTCCAGCATCTGAGCCTGCTGCACCGGTTGCTCCTGTAGAGGAACCAGCAGCACCGGCTGCTCCTGTTGAATCAGCAGAACCTGTTGCTCCAGCATCTGAACCATCTGCACCTGTTGAGTCTGCAGAACCGGTCGCTCATGTAGATGAGCCGGCAGCTCCATCTGAATCAACTGCATCAGCAGAACCGACTGCACCAACTGAACCGACAAAGCCATCGAAACCACGCATTGATTTCGGCGGAATAAAGTACGATCCTAACCGCTTCAAGCAGCAGTAGGAGCAGGAAAG
>CAYXLA010000105.1:0-7554 GCA_964465765.1 uncultured Bacteroidaceae bacterium
AACACGCTTAACGCTTAACGTTGTATGTCCTGCTGTGGTGCCTCGAAGAGGTACACTAGTTAGTAACCCCAGACTAAGGGAGAGAAGCGACCGCAGTCTGGGGCTTAAGTACACACCCTGTATGTGCCTCGGAGAGGTACACGCGCTAAAGGACATGCGATGTGTTATGTGAAACGTTCAACAAAAACATAACACGTAACACATAACACGTAAAAAGGCGCTATCTTTGTAGACCTATACAAAGAGAGGGACGTGAGGACTGAATGATAGAGAAACTGATAGTACTGGACGAGGCTGACCCCGTGACATTCTACGGCGTGAACAACGCCAATATGCAGCTGTTGAAGGCGCTGTACCCGAAGCTACGCATCGTGGCGCGAGGCAACGTCGTCAAGGTGATGGGCGACGAGGAGATGATTGCCGCCTTCACGGAGAGCATGGACAAGATGCAGAAGTACTGTCTGGAATACAACGCTCTGAAGGAGGAGGACATCATCGACATTGTGCGCGGCGGCACACCACAGCAGGCTGGCGGCAGCGACGACGTGATTGTATTCTCGGTGAGCGGACGTCCCATAATGCCCCGCAGCGAGAACCAGATGAAGCTGGTGGAGGCGTACAGAAAGAACGACATGGTGTTCGCCATCGGTCCGGCAGGATCGGGCAAGACATACACCGCCATTGCACTGGCTGTCCGTGCGCTGAAGAACAAGGAGGTGAAGAAGATCATCTTGAGCCGACCGGCAGTGGAAGCGGGCGAGAAGCTGGGATTCCTGCCAGGAGACATGAAGGAGAAGATTGACCCGTATCTGCAACCGCTGTATGACGCCCTGCAGGACATGATTCCGGCAGCCAAGCTGCAAGAGTATATCGACACGAACGTGATTCAGATTGCGCCACTCGCCTTCATGCGCGGACGCACGCTGAACGATGCCGTCGTGATACTGGACGAAGCGCAGAACACCACCGCACAGCAGATAAAGATGTTCCTGACACGCATGGGCATGAACACAAAGATGATTGTGACGGGCGACATCACGCAGATTGACCTGCCGTCGTCGCAGAAGTCGGGACTGGTGCAGGCAACAGGCATACTGCGCAACGTGAAGGGCATTGCCTTCGTGCAGCTGGACAAGCGCGACATTGTGCGCCACAGACTGGTGGAACGCATCGTGGAGGCTTACGAGAAGTTTGACAAGGAGAACAGAGAGAAAGAACAACAACAAAAACATACACAACAATGAAAGCTATTACAAAGACCGATTTTCATTTCCCAGGACAGAAGAGCGTCTACCACGGCAAGGTGCGCGACGTCTATAACATCAACGACGAGAAGCTGGTGATGGTGGCTACCGACCGCATCTCGGCATTCGACGTCATCCTGCCCAAGGGCATCCCCTTCAAGGGTCAGGTGCTGAACCAGATTGCATCGAAGTTCCTCGACGCCACAGCCGACATCTGCCCCAACTGGAAGCTGTCGTCGCCCGACCCAATGGTCACAACCGGCGTGATGTGCAAGGGATTCCCCGTGGAGATGATTGTGAGAGGCTACCTGTGCGGCAGCGCATGGAGAGCCTACAAGAGCGGCGTGCGCGAGATTTGCGGAGTGAAGATTCCCGAGGGCATGAAGGAGAACCAGAAGTTCCCCGAGCCCATCATCACGCCGACGACGAAGGCCGAGATTGGCGAGCACGATGCCGACATCAGCAAGGAGGAGATCATTGCTCGCGGACTGGCAACGCCGGAGGAGTATGCCGTTCTGGAGAAATACACACTGGCACTGTTCAAGCGCGGCACCGAGATTGCTGCCAAGCGCGGACTGATACTCGTGGACACGAAGTATGAGTTCGGCACACACGACGGCAAGATCTACCTGATGGACGAGATTCACACTCCTGACTCGAGCCGCTACTTCTATGCCGAGGGCTACGAGGAGCACTTTGCCAAGGGTGAGCCGCAGCGCCAGCTGTCGAAAGAGTTCGTACGCGAATGGCTGATGGACAACGGCTTCCAGGGCAAGGCAGGACAGCAGGTGCCGGAGATGACCGACGCCATCGTGGAGTCGATAAGCAGCAGATACATAGAGTTGTATGAGCACATCACAGGCGAGACATTCCACAAGGAAGACGCCGAAGGCGACGTGCTGGACCGCATACACGACAACGTGCTGAAGTCGCTCTGAAAGAGTAGAGACGATGGACTACCCGCAGGAACAGGTGAAGCCCTACGAGGCTGCGGCACCGAAACGGCAACAGGTGGAGGCGATGTTCAACAACATCGCTCCGACCTACGACCGGCTGAACCACACGCTGTCGCTCGGCATTGACCGCTGGTGGCGGCGACGTGCCATCAGCACGCTGAAGCCCTACGCTCCACAGCACATGCTGGACGTGGCTGTCGGAACAGGCGACTTCGCCATTCTGGCATGCCGCATGCTGAAGCCGCAGTCGCTGCTCGGCGTGGACATCGCCGACGGCATGATGGACGTGGGACGACAGAAGGTGCAGGCGGCAGGACTGCAGGAAACGGTGAGCTTTGCGCATGAGGACTGCACGCATCTGACGCTGGCAAGCGACAGCTTCGACGCAGTGACGGTGGCTTTCGGAATACGCAACTTCGACCGCCTGGACCTGGGTCTGCAGGAGATGCGGCGCGTGCTGAAGCCGGGCGGACGACTGGTGGTGCTGGAGCTGTCGGAGCCTACGAGCTTCCCGTGGAAGCAGCTCTACCACGTCTACACACGCACGATGCTGCCGGCGGCAGGACGCCTGATATCGAAAGACGACAGCGCCTACACCTACCTGCCACAGAGCATCGCCGCCTGTCCGCAGGGACAGAAGATGAAGGAGGCAATGCAGAGGGCTGGATTCAGCGAGGTCAGCTTCACGCCGCTGACGCTGGGCATCTGCACGCTGTATGAGGCGGTGAAATGAGGCAGAAGCACACACACTTACACACAACACAGAAACAAAAACTTTGAGCTTATGCAGAAATACGGTTTGATAGGCTATCCGTTGATACACTCGTTCTCGAGCGGTTACTTCAACGAGAAGTTCAAGTCGGAGAACATCGATGCCGAGTACGTCAACTTCGAGATACCGAGCATCAAGTCCTTCATGGAGGTGGTGGAAGGAAACACCAATCTGTGCGGACTGAACGTCACCATCCCCTACAAGGAGCAGGTAATCCCCTACCTGGACGAGCTGGACAAGGCGACGGCAGGACGCGTGGGAGCGGTGAACGTCATCAAGATTGAGCGTCTGCCGAAAGGCAAGACCCGGCTGGTGGGCTACAACTCCGACATACTGGGCTTCACGCGGTCCATACAGCCGCTGCTGACACCGCTGCACAAGCACGCCCTGATTCTGGGCACCGGCGGCGCATCGAAGGCTGTGGTGCACGGACTGGAGGATCTGGGCATCGAGAGCACATTCGTTTCGAGAGAGAAGAAGGGCAAGAACACGATAGGCTACGGCGACATTACGCCCGAGGTGATGGAGCAGAACAAGGTGATTGTGAACTGCACGCCGGTGGGCATGTATCCGAACATGGACTGCTGTCCGAACATTCCCTACGAGCTGCTGACGAAAGACCATCTGCTGTATGACCTGCTGTACAATCCCGACGAGACGCTGTTCATGAAGAAGGGCAAGGCTCAGGGTGCGACCGTGAAGAACGGACTGGAGATGCTGCTGCTGCAGGCGTTCGCCAGCTGGGAGATCTGGAACGGATGACACGACGCACGCGCATCATCGCACTGACGGCAACGGTCGTCGTGGTCGGCTTGCTGGCGGCACTGACCGTAGGAGCCAATATGGCACTGGGACTGCTGACCGACACGGAGCGCGACGCACCGGCACGTGGTGCCGACTACACAAGGGTGACGGAGCAATATCCGGAGACGACGGGCTGGATTGACAGTCTGCAACGCACCGGCTCGCTGCTGGACACCATAATCACCGCCAGCGACGGCAGACATCTGCACGCCGTCTATGCCAAGGCACGCACGGCGACGGACCGGACGGCAGTGATTGTGCACGGCTGGAAGGACAGCAGCGTCGGCATGATGCAATATGGATATGTCTTCAACGTCCTGATGGGCTACAACATCCTGTTGCCCGACTTGAACGGTCACGGGCAGAGCGACGGCGACAACATCAATATGGGGTGGAAAGACCGGCTGGACGTGATGCAATGGATGGATGTTGCCGACAACATCTTCGCACCGAGAGACAGCACGACACAACGGCGCATTGCCGACACGCAGATGATTCTGCACGGCGTGTCGATGGGAGCGGCGACGGTGATGTGCGTCAGCGGCGAACAGCTGAAGCCCTACGTCAAGGCAGTGATTGAAGACTGCGGCTACACCAGCGTCTGGGACGAGGTGCAGCACGAGGTAAAGACCGGACACAAGGAGCTGGAGTCGATAAGCGGCATCATCGTTCCGGCGGCAGACCTGCTGTGCCGCATGAAGTACGGCTGGGGCTTCAAGGAAGCATCGCCACTAAAGCAAGTCAGCAAAAGCACACTGCCAATGCTCTTCATCCACGGCGACGCCGACGACTTCGTCCCGACATGGATGGTGAATCCGCTCTACGAAGCCAAGCAGGAGCCAAAAGAAATATGGATTGCCGAAGGTTCGAAGCACGCACTGTCGTACAAGGACCATAAGGCTGAGTATGTGCAGCGTGTCAGAAATTTTGCCGACAAATACATTCACTGACACTATTTTGTAATACATTTGCTGAGATGTTCAGGAGTAAAACACGACGAATGCGTCCGACGATTCTCATCATGGCGATTGCGAGCCTACTGACCGTGAGCTGTTTCGCACAGACGGTCTACACGCCCGACAATCTGCCGAAGGTGCATCTCGCGGACAAGACTCGTTACGTCTGCGACCCGACGGGCATCCTCTCCACAGCAGCACGCGACAGCATCGACTCGTGGTTCTACGCACTGGAGCAGCAGACCGGCATTGAAACAGTCGTGGCTGTGGTGCCGTCGATAGGCGATGCCGATTGCTTCGACTTCTGCCACGAGCTGCTCAATTCGTGGGGCGTAGGAAAGAAGGGAAAGGACAACGGACTGGTGGTGCTGCTCGACACCGGTGGAGGCTGCATACAGTTCTACACCGGCTACGGACTTGAAGGCGTGCTGCCGGATGCCTTGTGCAAACGCATCCAGACAGTCGTCATGCTGCCCGACCTGCAGGAGAAGAATTGGGACGCTGCGATGACAGCCGGCATGAAGTCGGTCTGCGGCATTCTGGACGGTTCGATGGAAAACGATGAGCTGGAGGAGGAGGAAGACTGGACGTACCCGCTGCTGGTGTTCGTCGTCTTTACCATTGTCACACTCTCGATTGCGTGGATTATAGAGTGGAAGCGTAAGAAATGTCCTTACTGCGGCAAGCACAAGCTGCAACGTGCATCGTCGCGTCTGCTGAGCGTCAGTCGTGGAGTACGCACTGAAGAAGTCACTTACGTGTGCCGCAACTGCGGACGCAGCGTGGTGAGGAAGCAGGAAACGACCGACGACAACTTCGACAGCGGAGGCGGACCGGTGATATTCGGCGGAGGAGGCAGAGGCAGCTTTGGCGGTAGCTTCGGCGGAGGACGCGGAGGTGGCGGAGGAGCAGGAACGCACTTCTGACACGCACACTTATATATATATGAATAGACAGTAGACAAAACATAAAGAGACATACACACAATAAAGAACAACAGATATTATGAAGAAATCGAGTATCATCATCGCAATTGCGGCAGTGGTAATAATAGCCGGTTGGGCTGTTAGCGGCTACAACGGAATGGTTACATCGGAAGAGAACGTCAACACACAGTGGTCGAACGTTGAGACACAGTACCAGCGTCGTGCAGACCTGATTCCCAATCTGGTGAACACCGTGAAGGGCTACGCCACACACGAGCAGTCGACACTGGAGAGCGTCATGGAGGCACGCAGCAAAGCAACACAGGTCACTGTAGACCCGAGCAATCTGACAGCCGAGAAGCTGCAGGAGTTCCAGCAGGCACAAGGAGAAATCTCGTCGGCTCTGGGCAGACTGCTGGCCATCACCGAGAACTATCCCGACCTGAAAGCCAATCAGAACTTCCTGGAACTGCAGGCACAGCTCGAAGGTACGGAGAACCGCATAAACGTGGCACGCAAGAACTTCAACGAAGCAGCACAGGAGTTCAACACCACCATACGACGCTTCCCGAAGAACATCATCGCCGGCATCTTCGGCTTTGAGAGACGCGCTTACTTCGAGGCTGCCGAGGGAGCAGAGACAGCGCCCAACGTGCAGTTCTGAGTGTAGATAGAGAATTCCATTCAACACCTAATGGTGGGTTCTATAAATTGGCTTTGTCAGATTGCGAGGTTATTTTCGAGGGCAATTTGTCTGAGAGCAAAGGAGTATAGCGGGCTATACGACTGAGCGAACGGGCGAATTGGACCGAAAAGAGACCGCAAGATGACAAAACGTAACCCACGAATATTAGTTAATTTGGTATTGCATTACGGTGGGAATTTATAGAACCCACCATATATATAAATAAGGAGTAAAGAGAACATGAGCAACCAGAGATATATGATGCGCGGTGTCAGCGCAGCCAAGGAGGACGTGCACAACGCCATAAAGAACATCGACAAGGGAATCTTCCCGCAGGCATTCTGCAAGATAATCCCCGACATTCTGGGCGGAGACCCCGACTATTGCAACATAATGCACGCCGACGGTGCCGGCACAAAGTCCAGCTTGGCATACATCTACTGGAAGGAGACAGGCGATCTGTCGGTATGGAAGGGCATAGCACAAGATGCGCTGATAATGAACACCGACGACCTACTGTGCGTAGGAGCTGTGGACAACATCCTTGTGTCGTCGACCATAGGCAGAAACAAGATGCTTGTGCCGGGCGAAGTGATCTCGGCCATCATCAACGGCACCGACGAACTGCTGAAGCAGATGCGCGACATGGGCATCGGCATCTATGCCACCGGCGGCGAGACTGCCGATGTTGGCGACTTGGTACGCACCATCATCGTCGACAGCACCGTGACATGCCGCATGAAGCGCAGCGACGTCATCAACAATGCCAACATCCGTCCCGGAGATGTCATTGTGGGACTCTCGTCGAGCGGTCAGGCAACATACGAGAAGCAGTATAATGGCGGCATGGGCAGCAACGGATTGACTTCGGCACGCCACGATGTGTTTGCCAAGTATCTGGCACTGAAATATCCGGAGAGCTTCGACCATAACGTCCCCGACGAGCTGGTCTACAGCGGCAGCTATCGTCTTGACGATGCTGTGGACGGTACACCCGTCAATGCCGGACAACTGGTTCTCTCCCCCACCCGCACCTATGCTCCTGTGGTGAAGAAGCTGCTCGACCTGATGCGCCCGCAGATTCACGGAATGGTGCACTGCACCGGTGGAGCGCAGACCAAGGTGCTGCACTTCGTGGGCGACAACTGCAGCGTGGTTAAGGACAACATGTTCCCCGTTCCACCGCTGTTCCGCATCATTCAGGAGCAGAG
>CAYXLA010000106.1:0-7481 GCA_964465765.1 uncultured Bacteroidaceae bacterium
CTTATCGGTTGTAGACCTTGCGCATCACAGCATCATATATCAGATTGCTGTAACCCGGAATGCTGGAGTAGCCCGTCGTGCCATAAGCACTGGCATAAGGTGCATAAATCATCCATCGTTCTCCTTCGCGCATGTATTGCAGCGGATATATCCAGCCCACAATGGTGCTGTTGACGGTGAAGTCGGATGGCGAGTCAAACTCCGTTGGCGTATTCTTAGTGCCGTCAAGTGTTCCTTGGTCTGTGGCACTATAGCCTGTGAAGTTTCCGTCGAAGTTAGTTCCGTTGATGTATGTGCCGTAGTAGAACATCGACACATCGTCGGTGTAGTATGGGCGCACACCGTCGGGATTGCTCGTCAGCTTGCGTACGTAGACATACTCCTTCTTGACGTTGGTGCTTGCCGATGTCTGAATGGCATAGTAAGCACCAATTTCCATGTTGTCGGCATCTTCAGCTGTCGCTACAATGCGACCACCAGCCAGTGCTGCTATGGAGTCGGTGTATGCTTCGTTGCGCTCCTGCCAGTTATCATAGGTACTGGTTTCCTCTACCTCATCGCAGGAGGTCAGCAGACTTCCTGCGGCGAAGACGAAGGACAGCATGCATGTCAGTAGACTCTTCTTTCTCACGTCGGTATCTCTTGTGTGTCTTGTTTCCTTTTCGTGTTCCCCAGAATCAGACGAGCTTCTTCAGCAGACTTGTGATGCTCACTCTGTCTTCGATGATGTTCTTCAGCTCAGCTATTGGCACGCGCTCCTGCTCCATGGTGTCGCGGTTGCGTAGTGTGACGCAGTTGTCGTTGAGCGAGTCGTGATCCACTGTCACGCAGTAAGGTGTGCCGATAGCATCCTGACGGCGGTAACGCTTGCCGATACTGTCCTTCTCGTCGTACTTTGTGTTGAAGTGGAACTTCAGGTCGTTCACGATGTCGGTTGCCAACTCTGGCAGTCCGTCCTTCTTTACCAACGGCATCACTGCGAGTTTGACTGGAGCCAATGCCATAGGCAATTTCAGCACGGTACGTGTCTCACCACCCTCAAGCTGCTCCTCATGGAATGAGCCGCACATCACGCTCAAGAACATACGGTCAACGCCGATACTTGTCTCGATGTCATATGGAGTATAGCTCTCGCCACGCTCTGGGTCGAAGTACTTAATGCTCTTGCCCGAGAACTTCTCATGCTGCGAAAGGTCGAAGTCCGTACGGCTATGTATACCCTCAACCTCCTTGAAGCCAAACGGCATAAGGAACTCGATGTCTGTGGCGGCATTGGCATAGTGTGCCAGCTTCTCATGGTCGTGGAAGCGATAGTGGTCTGCGCCGAAGCCCAGTGTCTGATGCCACTTCATGCGTGTCTCTTTCCACTTCTTGAACCATTCCATCTCTGTGCCAGGAGCGCAGAAGAACTGCATCTCCATCTGCTCGAACTCGCGCATGCGGAAGATGAACTGGCGTGCCACAATCTCATTGCGGAAAGCCTTGCCGATCTGTGCAATGCCGAAAGGTATCTTCATGCGGCCTGTCTTCTGCACGTTCAGGAAGTTGACGAATATGCCCTGTGCCGTCTCCGGACGCAGGTAGACCTTCATTGAACCGTCGGCAGTAGAGCCCATCTCGGTTGAGAACATCAGGTTGAACTGACGTACTTCCGTCCAGTTCTTCGTGCCACTGATGGGGTCAACGATGCCTTCATCAAGTATAATCTGACGCAACTCCTCAAGGTCAGGCTTCTGCATGGCGGCTTTGTAGCGCTCGTGCAGTGCATCACGCTTCTGCTTTGTCTCGGCAACGCGCGGTGATGTCTCAAGATATTTTGCCTCGTCAAAGCTGTCGCCAAAACGCTTGCGTGCCTTCTCTACCTCTTTCTGAATCTTCTCGTCGTACTTGGCAATCTGATCCTCTATCAGCACGTCGGCGCGGTAGCGCTTCTTTGAGTCGCGGTTATCGATGAGTGGATCGTTGAATGCATCAACGTGTCCGCTTGCCTTCCATATCGTGGGGTGCATGAAGATGGCTGAGTCTATGCCCACGATGTTCTCGTGGAGCAGCACCATGCTCTGCCACCAATATTGCTTTATGTTGTTCTTCAGCTCAACGCCGTTCTGTCCATAGTCATAGACAGCACCAAGCCCGTCGTAGATGTCACTGCTGGGAAATACAAAACCATACTCTTTGCAATGAGCAACAATTTTCTTGAAAACGTCTTCTTGTGCCATTTTTATCTGAAACGTATAATAGTGTTATACTTGTTTATTTTGCCACAAAGGTAGCCCTTTCAACTCAAAAAGTTCTATAAAAAAGCGTATATTTGCACAAATATGGCATCGCTTCGAACGATACGTAAACGATATGCCCCTGTTATTATGACAATTTTCTATGGCAAAAGACAACGATAAGGACACACTGCACGACGGCATGCAGGAGGGAGAGCCCACGGGACACTCAAGCTACAAGCCGTCGGACGTGAACGACGAGAGCACTAAATATCAACTCAGTGGAATGTACGAGAACTGGTTTCTCGACTACGCCTCCTATGTCATTCTGGAGCGTGCTGTGCCACACATCATCGACGGACTGAAGCCCGTGCAACGACGCATATTGCATACCATGCGCCTCATGGAGGATGGCCGCTACAACAAGGTGGCTAACATTGTGGGACGTACCATGCAGTTCCATCCGCATGGCGACGCTTCCATCGGCGATGCTTTGGTGCAACTGGGACAGAAAGAGATGCTCGTTGACACGCAGGGAAACTGGGGTAACATCCTGACAGGCGATGGAGCTTCGGCAATGCGATATATCGAGGCACGTCTCACGAAGTTTGCTCTCGACGTGGTGTTCAATCCCAAGACCACACAGTGGCAGATGTCATACGACGGACGCAACAAGGAACCGGTGACATTGCCCGTCAAGTTCCCATTGTTGTTGGCACAAGGAGTAGAGGGTATCGCCGTAGGTCTGTCGTCGAAGATACTGCCGCACAACTTCAATGAGATTTGCGAGGCTGCGGTGAAGTATCTCCGAGGAGAAGACTTCACGCTCTATCCCGACTTCCAGACCGGTGGAGCCATCGACGTGTCTAAATATAATGACGGCGAGCGTGGCGGTACGGTGCGCATACGTGCCAAGATCGACAAGATGGACAACCACACACTGGCAATACGCGAGCTGCCCTTCGGACGTACCACAATAGGCATCTGCGACTCCATCGTGAAGGCGAACGACAAAGGCAAGATTAAGATCAAGCGTGTGGAAGACCTTACATCGGCAAAGGTGGAGATACTGGTACATCTGCCCGCAGGCGTGTCGTCCGACAAGGCCATCGATGCTCTTTATGCCTTCACCGATTGCGAGGTCAGCATAGCACCAAACTGTTGCGTCATCGACGACAAGAAGCCACACTTCCTTAACGTAAGTCAGGTATTGCGACGCTCGGTCGACAACACCCGCGACCTGTTGCGTCAGGAGTTGGAGATTCATCGTGCCGAGGTGCTTGAACAACTGCACTTCGCCTCGCTCGAGAAGATATTCATCGAGGAACGTATATATAAGGATCGCGAGTTCGAAGAGGCCAAGAGCGTTGATGCAGCATGCGAGCACATCGACTTCCGCCTTACGCCCTACTATCCGCATCTTCTCCGCGAGGTCACCAAGGACGACATCCTGCGACTGCTCGAGATAAAGATGGCGCGCATCCTGAAGTTCAACTCCGACAAGGCACGCGATGCCATCGCAGCTATGAAGGACGACATCGCCGACACCGAACGTAAGCTGAACAATCTGACAGACTACACCATCGACTGGTTCCGCTATCTGGAGAAGAAATATGGTGCAGCCTATCCGCGCCGTACGGAGATACGCAGCTTCGATGTCATCGACTCTGCCAAGGTCATCGAGGCAACAGAGAAGCTGTATGTCAATCGCGAGGAAGGCTTCATAGGCTACGGCTCCTCAATGCGCAAGGATGAGTTCGTATCCAACTGTTCTCCGCTCGACGATGTAATCGTGTTCTTCCGCGACGGACGCTACATCATAACCTCCGTTGCCGACAAGAAGTTCGTGGGTAAGGACATCTACTACATCAGCCTCTTTGCCAAGAACGACAAGCGCACTATATATAATGTGGTGTATCGCGACGGACACGACGGCTGGAACTACATAAAGCGCTTTGCCATCACCGGCGTCATCCACGACCGTGAGTACACAGTCACGCAGGGCAAGCCCGACTCCCGCATGCTCTACTTCTCTGCCAATGGCAACGGTGAGGCAGAGATTATTAAGGTCATCCTTAAGCCTGCGCCCAAGCTGAAGCGTCTGACTCTGGAGCAAGACTTCAGCCAGATAATGATAAAGGGTCGTCAGGCGCAGGGCAACATACTTACCAAGAATGCCATACACCGCATCTCGCTGAAGCAGCATGGAGCCTCCACGCTCGGAGGACGTGAGGTGTGGTTCGACTGGGACGTACTGCGCATCAACTACGATGGCCACGGAGAGAGCCTTGGCGAGTTCCAGGCAGGCGAGCAGATACTCGTGGTGCTCGACAATGGTGAGTTCTATACTACCGGCTTCGACACAGGCAACCACTATGAAGGCAACATCATGCGCATCGAGAAGTTCAACCCCAGCAAGGTGTGGACAGCATTGCTCTACGACCATTCGCAGAAAGACTGTCCCTACCTCAAGCGTTTCTGCTTCGAGGCAGGCAACAAGAAGCGTAGCTTCCTTGGCGACGAACCGGGAAGCCGCCTCATACTGTTGACCGACGAATACTATCCGCGCTTCGAACTGATATACGGCGGTGCCGACAGCTTCCGTGGAAGTATCACCATCGATGGTGCTGAGTTCGTTGGCATCAAAGGCTTCAAGGCACGTGGCAAGAGGCTCACCACATTCACGCTCGACCGCGTAGAGGAACTCGAACCGACACGCCACCTGGAGGATTCAACTCCGGCTACGGAGCCTGATGTTGTTCCTAACGAGCCTGAAGATCTGGACCCCGACAAGGACAAGAGCGATGGTGACCTTCTCGACGAACTGACAGGACAAACGAAACTCTTCTGATGCAGCTGCTGAGACCCATATTGCTTCTGTGTGCCTTGGCATGCTGCACAATGGCACAGGCACAGACCGCCGACACGACAGGTAGCAGTGTGCCTGACGCCGGCACGGCAGCAGACACACGCCTTGTCACCAAGTCCACGATGTATGGCATCGGTTACACACAGTTGCAGGATACCTATCTCTCGCCCGAGGAATACAGTGGCGTTGAGTTTCGCCTGTCGCGCGAGAGCATGCGCATGACGCGTATCATGCATGGTCGCGTGTCGTTGCAGAGCTATTTCCAGACCAACCTCGGCTATACAGGCAACCGTGCCGACAACAACAAGACCGTCACTGCCCTTGCCAATTGGAACTATGCACTGCACCGTCATTTCTCTCTCTCAGACAACTTCCGCCTGCTTGCCGGACCGGTGGCAGACCTAAGCGGTGGCTTCACCTACAACATGCGCAATGGCAACAACCCCGCATCGTTGCGGGCTTCTGTCGCTATCGGTGCCTCCGTGGCTGCACTATGGAACCCTAAGGTCGGTAAGCATGTGGTCGACCTGCGATGGCAGTTCAATGCGCCACTCCTTGGAGTGGCATTCATGCCGCACTACGGACAGTCGTACTACGAGATATTCTCTCTTGGCGATGGCTCGGGCACAGTGCGTCTGACAACACCCTTCAGCAGTCCCTCCATGCGACATATGCTCAGTGCCGACTTCCCCGTCGGCAGTCTCCGTCTGCGTGTGGCGTATGTGGGTGACGCACAGCAGTTGCACCTCAACGGCATAAAGACCCATGTCTACTCGCACGTATTCATGATTGGCGTCGTAAAACAGTTCATCCGACTATGACCTCAGCACTGACCTTCAGACATATCCGCCTCCTTGCAGCATCTCTGTTGATGGCGTTTGCCTTCATGGCGACAGGATGCGTCCGCGACGAGCAGTACGACGACACTCCGCAGGGCAACTTCGATGCCTTGTGGCGCATCATCGACGAGCACTATTGCTTCCTCGACTATAAACAGGTCGATTGGACTGCCGTCTATGCACAGTACAGCCAGTACATCAGCGACGGCATGAGCGACGATGCCTTGTTTCAGGTGCTGGGCAACATGCTGTCCGAGCTTCGCGACGGACACGTCAACCTCTATGCCTCGCACAACACCGCACGCTACTGGAACTGGTATCAGGACTACCCGCGCAACTATAGCGAGGAACTTGTCGAAGACTATCTGGGACGTGACTACCGCATTGGCGGCGGGCTGAAGTACACCATTCTGGAGGACAACGTCGGCTACATCTCCTGCACCGACTTCTCCTCCGGCTTCGGCAACGGCAACCTCTCTGAGATGCTGCGCTATCTGGATCTGTGCAACGGACTCATCGTCGATGTGCGCAACAATGGCGGTGGGCAGAAGACCTACGCCACGCGTCTCGCCGAACGCTTCACCAACGAGAAGACACTCGTGGGATACATCTGCCACAAGACTGGAAAGGGACACTCCGACTTCTCCGACCCCGAGCCCGTCTACATAGAACCTTCCGATGGCGTGCGTTGGCAGAAGCCTGTCGTGGTGCTCATGAACCGACACTCCTATAGTGCCACAAACGACTTCATCAACTCCATGCGCTATTTCCCCAACGTCACCTTGCTTGGCGACACCTCTGGCGGAGGCTCGGGCATGCCCTTCTCTTCCGAGTTGCCTAACGGTTGGGGCGTGCGCTTCTCGGCATGTCCCACCTACGATGCCGATATGCAGCAAATAGAGTCTGGTATAGAGCCCGATGTGGCTGTATCGCTCACCGACGAGGACAAGTCGCGTGGTGTTGACACCCTCATAGAAGCTGCTCGCACGCTGATAGGCGGTGAGTGAGTAGTTGGTCGTTATAGCCTTTTTTGATACTGCCTGTTTGCCGGAACAGAAAAAACTTCATACCTTTGCCCCTGTGGAAGCACGCAGTGGCGTGCACATATCCTCTAATACATGCGGGTATGGCGTAATTGGCAGCCGCGCCAGACTTAGGATCTGGTGGAGTGATCCGTGTAGGTTCGAGTCCTATTACCCGCACACTTCTAGTTCAATAGTGCTCTTCTGCTTTTACTTTCTCTTAGTCAAGCAAGGAGCCGTTCCTGAAATTCCGCGATAACATTCCTCCGACCATCATCTTGAAGATGTATGGAACCAGTTTTCAAATAGGTTTTCTTGTTGACTTCCAGCATCAGTGAGTGATAGTGGAACTTGCAATCTGGAGTTTCCGAGTTGCTATAAGGATAGTTTACACCGACCTTGTAGCCCTTGTCCATAAAGTGGTTGACGGCCATTTCTATTGTCTCTTCCGACGGCTTTGACCAATCTTCATTATAGCCAATGCAGATGTCCACGTCGCTCAACTCTTCGGGGAAGGAGTGGCAGTCGAGGAGCA
>CAYXLA010000107.1:0-1981 GCA_964465765.1 uncultured Bacteroidaceae bacterium
AGTCCTTCCCTTTAGGGGAGGATTTAGGTGAGGCTTCCGTCTAAGTTCCGTCTAAGTTCCGCGGATAATAAAGAAATCAGCGGACGAGATAAGTCCGCAAGGACTTGAACAATCCGTCTAAGTTCCGTTTAAATTCCGCGGATAATAAAGAAATCAGCGGACGAGATAAGTCCGCAAGGACTTGAACAATCCGTCTAAGTTCCGTTTAAATTCCGCGGACAATAAAAAAATCAGCAGGACGAGATAAGTCCGTAAGGACTTGAATGTTCTATGTTTTATGTTGAATGTGTTATGTGACAGGTATGGGACGTGCACATTTAACGCAACACGTTTAACGCAACACGTTTATGGTTATGCCGGTGTGATGGCAAGCTCTCCGTTGAAGGAGATGCTGAGGTTCATGATGTATGAGACGGGAGATTCGGGTGCGCTGAGCACAGCACGATAGTGATAGCCATGGGCATCGACGCCGGTGAAGTCCATGTCGGAGAGTATGAGATCGGACAGCGTGTCGCTGCTGAACTGTCTGGAGAACATGCTCTTCTCGATGTCCTGACCGTAGAGTCGGTTGGCTCCTTCGTAGACGCAGATGTGAATGATGTTGTCGTAGAACACGTTGTCGATGCCAATGCCGTTCTCGTCGTAGGTGGTGCGAAGTACCTTGATTGATGTGGGGTTGATGAAGACGTAGCCACGATAGCGCATGCCGTCGTAGTTGACGATGCTGTCCTTCTCCATGCGCTGCGGCTCGTAGGAGGTGTCGCTGCTGCGGAAGTCGGATATGTCGTAGCTGCCCGACGTCTGCTTCTGCAGCTTTACGACGTCGCCTGCAAAGTTGCAGAACCAGAAGTCGTAGTCGGACTGCCGCTCAATCTTATAAGCCAGCGTGTCGTGTCCGATGAAGTAGATGGAATCTTGAATCACGCGGAACGACATTGGCAGTCGGTTGTGTCCGGCAAAGAAGATGCTGTCGCCGACAACATCCATGAATGCCTCCTCGGTGGCATCATCGAGCCAAATGCCTTGGAGCATCTGCTTCGCTGCCAAGTCCTCGCGGACGTCGGACAGGCGCGACGTTCCGCTGAAGCCGCCACACGCCGACAGACACAGCACAACCATTAAGCCCAATACATTGATTCTCATAAGGCAGACTTTCCATTCGCTATAAACAGCTGCAAAATTAGCAAAAACTTATCAGCGGGGAATAAAAAATTGTCTACCTTTGCTCATCGGTATGGATGAACTGTCGAGACATATTGAGGTGTTATTGCTTGAGAACGATTGCGTTATCGTTCCCGGGCTGGGTGGTTTCATCACCCATTATCAGCCAGCCACGAAGGCGGAGACGGAGGATGTGTTCCTGCCGCCATGTCGCACCATTGGCTTCAACCCACTGCTTCGACTGAACGACGGTCTGCTCATACAGTCGTATATGTCGGTCTATAGCATCAGCTACTTCGAGGCAAACAAGATGATTGAGCACGAGGTGAAAGAGCTGATGTCCAGCTTGTTCGAGGACGGCCACGTGCAACTGCGTGGTGTTGGCGAGCTGCAGTACGACATATCGGGACGCTACCGTTTCATACCGGACACGGACAAGATTGTCACTCCGGAACTTTACGGCACCGACAGCTTCGACATGCCCGACCTCGACCAGATTGCAGCACTCAAGGCCGAAGAGGAGCGCAAGAGAGCAGCTGCACAACAGGCGAAGATGCAGACGGAGAAGTCGCAGACCATAGTCATGCAGCCGCAAGTGGCGAGCAGCGATGATGACGACGACAACAGAGCCATCAGCATCCGCCTGCGCCGCATAGGACAATACGCAGCAGGCATTGCCGCTGCCGTGTTGCTGATTATAGCCTCGTTCTTCTTTGCAACACCGCTGGAGCAGACTCCCGAGGTCGACGGCAACTATGCCAACATGCTGCCAAAGGAGATATTCGACAAGTTCAACTGCAACTCACTGCTGTTCAACCCC
>CAYXLA010000107.1:2081-7340 GCA_964465765.1 uncultured Bacteroidaceae bacterium
GCTGAACAACGGCATGACGCTGACCACCTACGGCAACTACGACAGCAGCGGACGTCGGCACATCAGTCAGTCGGCACTGCCATGGCAGCGCAACAACTTCCAGGGAGGATTCAAGCTGAAGTCTGCCAACGGGAATTTCAGCGTGCAGGTGCACGTCAGCCGGGGCTACGTGCCATATTAGGTCGACACACACATACAGAGCGCACAACGATACACCAATATGAATAAAATATAATATAATGTATATGAGAATGAAATACCTCAATCCAGTTATCATGTCAGCAGCATTGACATTGGCCGCATGTGGCGGCACAGACAACGGAGGCAGTTCTGCTGCCGACGGGAACATCATCGGACGGTCGGACATACAGATAGAAGGACGACGCATGACGCCGGAAGCCCTGTGGGCCTTCGGACGACTCGGCGAGACTGCCGTATCGCCCGACGGCAGCAAGATTGCCTACACCGTCACCTACTACAGCGTCGAGCAGAACAAGAGCAACACCGAAGTGTTTGTGATGGATGCCGACGGCAGCAACAACAACCAGATTACCCACACCAAGTGGCGTGAGGCAAACATCGCATGGACCAAGGACGGCAAGATTGACTTCCTTAGCAACGAGAGCGGCAGCATGCAGCTGTGGCAGATGGATGCCGACGGCAGCAACCGTCACCGTCTGACCGACTACGACAACGACATTGAGGGCTTCAGCCTGTCGCCCGACGAGAGCATGGTGCTCTTCGTCAGCCAGGTGAAGACCAAGGAGAGCACCGTCGACAAATATCCCGACCTGCCGCAGAGCAGCGGAATGATTGTCACCGACCTGATGTATAAGCACTGGGACGAATGGGTTACGACAGCTCCCCATCCATACGTGGCACGACTCACTGCCGACGGCTTGGCGGACGTGAAGGACCTGCTCGAGGGCGAGCCTTACGAGAGTCCCATGAAGCCTTCCGGCGGCATGGAGCAGCTGGCATGGAGCCCCGACGGCAGCAAGGTGGCATACACCTGCCGCAAGAAGACGGGACTGGACTATGCCGTATCGACAAACTCAGACATCTACGTCTACGACCTCGCCTCTGGCACCGTGACCGACATCTGCGAGGAGATTAAGGGCTACGACATCAATCCGCAGTTCTCGCCCGACGGCAAGTACATTGCATGGCAGAGCATGGAGCGCGACGGATACGAGAGCGACCAGAACCGACTTATGGTCATGGACCTCAGCACCGGCGAGAAGACGTTCGTCAGCAAGGCCTTCGAGAGCAATGTCGATGAGTTCATCTGGAACGACGACTCGCAGAGCCTGTTCTTCGTCGGCGTATGGCACGGCACGACCCACGTCTACAGCGTAGACCTGCAGGCCGACAACAAGGTGACGCAGCTCACCGACGGACAGTACGACTACGGCAGCATTCAGCTCTGCGGCGGCAGTCTGCTGGCAAAGCGCCACTCCATGAAGATGGCGGACGAGCTCTATGTAGTGGACAAGGCACGCAAGAACGAGGCCTACGCACAGGTAAAGCAGATCACCAACGAGAACAAGCATCTGTACGACCAGATGGATCTGGGCGACGTGCAGGCACGCTGGATGAAGACCACCGACGGCAAGGACATGCTGACGTGGGTGATCTATCCGCCACAGTTCGACCCCAACAAGAAGTACCCCACCCTGCTGTTCTGCGAAGGCGGACCGCAGAGTCCTGTCAGCCAGTTCTGGAGCTACCGTTGGAACATGCAGATAATGGCTGCCAACGGCTACATCGTCGTAGCGCCCAACCGCCGTGGTCTCCCGGGCTTCGGCATTGAGTGGAACGAGCAGATCAGCGGCGACTACACCGGACAGTGCATGAAGGACTACTTCACCGCCATCGACGAGATGGCCAAGGAGCCTTATGTCGACAGCGACCGTCTGGGTTGTGTCGGTGCCAGCTTCGGCGGCTTCTCCGTCTACTGGCTTGCAGGCAACCACAACAAGCGCTTCAAGGCATTCATCGCCCACGACGGCATCTTCAATCTGGAGATGCAGTATCTGGAGACCGAAGAGAAGTGGTTCACCAACTGGGACCTCGGCGGTCCGTACTGGGACAAGCAGAACGCCGTGGCACAACGCACCTATGCCGGAAGCCCACACCTGTTTGTCGACAAATGGGACACCCCGATACTCTGCATCCATGGCGAGAAGGACTACCGCATCACAGCCAATCAGGCAATGGCAGCATTCGACGCAGCCAAGATGCGTGGCGTGCCGGCAGAGCTGCTGATATTCCCCGACGAGAACCACTGGGTGCTGAAGCCCCAGAACGGCATTCTGTGGCAGCGCACATTCTTCGAGTGGCTCGACAAGTGGCTTAAGAACTGACCCCACCCCTCCGTATTGGTGCCACACGTCTACGACAGCGAGCAACGACAGGCCATCGAGGCCAACGAAGGTTTCTACCTTGTGCTTGCACCGCCCGGATGCGGAAAGACAGACATACTGTCCGAACGTGTCGCCATGGCGGTGCAGCACGGCATGAAGCCCGAGGACATGCTGTGCCTGACGTTCACCAACCGTGCCTCGCGTGGCATGCGGCAGCGTGTGCAGCAGAAGACCGACGAGGATGTCCATGGCCGCTTGTTCGTCGGCAATGTCCACCGCTTCTGTTCCGTCTTCCTCTTCAGCAACGCGCTGGTCCCCGAAGACACAGGCATCCTCGACGACGACGAGCTGACCGAAGCCCTCACCGAGCTGTCGCCATCGTTCTTCGTCAACCGCTACGGCATGCCCGACAGGCAGAAGGTGACGCTGACGGCAAACATCTGCTGCTACATCTCGCAGCGCGAGCGCGGCCACGACGACACAGCCCTGGCACTGCCGCCGGGCAACTTCGAGAAGTTCTATCAGACAGCCGCCAACGCCGGCATGGATGCCACACGCGTGGAGCCTCTGCACGAGTTCGTGAAGTATGCCTTGGCACTCCGTGACTACAAGCGGCAGCGCCAGCTCCTGGACTTCAACGACCTGCTCGTCCTGACCTACGACTTCCTCCGCCGCGATGCCGACCGCCGTTTCCACCGCTACAAATGGATTCAGGTCGACGAGGTGCAGGACCTTAACGCCCTGCAGATGGCCATAATCGACCAGCTCACCGACACCTCCGCAGCCGACTGCACAGTCATGTACCTTGGCGACGAGCAGCAGGCCATCTTCTCCTTCACCGGTGCCAAGCTCAGCGAGCTCGACAAGCTGAAGGACCGGTGCCGCGGACACGTCATGACCCTCGGGCGCAACTACCGCTCACCGAAATATCTGCTCGACATCTTCAACACCTATGCCGAGCACGAGCTGCACGTCAGTCCCGAGCTGTTGCCCCAGTGCACCGGCAGCGACGAACACAGCAAGCTGGACCTGATACTCACCGGCAACAATACGGTCGAGGATGAGCGCCGCCGCCTGCCACGCATGACCGACTACTACTCCAGCCTCGATGCCGACAGCCGCACCGTGGTGCTCGTGCCCACCAATGCTGCTGCCGACAGCGTCAGCGACATCCTGCTGCAGCACGGCACGCCTCACTTCAAGGTCTCCGGCACCGACTTCTTCAAGACGCGCGGCTACAAGACGCTGTCGTCGCTGCTCTGCGTCGCCGCCAACCGCTTCAACACGCAGGCATGGACACGGCTGCTGCAAGGCGTCAACGCCCTGCCCACCGGACAGGCAGTGCGACGGTTCACGGAGCAGCTGAAGGAGCTCATGATGACCCCTCACGACCTTCTCGACGAGGACCGCACCACCTATCTGGCACGCTTCGACCACGCCTACCGCCACCGCGAGTTCGTGTTCTTCGACACCGAGACCACCGGACTCGACGTGCTGCACGACGACATTGTGCAGATTGCCGCATTCAAGGTGAAGGACGGCGAGCGCGTTGCCGGCTCCGACTTCAACATCATCATGCACACCGACAGGCCCCTGCCCGCCATCGTGGGCGGAGTCGCGAACCCGCTCATCCGCGCCTATGCCGAGAGCCGTCACTACACGCGCCAGGAGGGACTGCAGATGTTCATCCGCTACGTCGGCTCCTCTGCACTGCTCGGCCACAACGTAGGCTTCGACTACAGCATACTTCGCAGCAACGCACAGCGCACGCTGGGCATCACGCCCGAGTATGAAGTGTTCGACTCGCTGCACCTCATCCACTGCGTATGCCCCGGGCTGAGGATGTACAAGCTGGGCTTCCTCGTCCACGAGCTGGGACTCGAAGGCCGCAACTCGCATCTTGCCGACGAGGACATCGCAGCCACGAAAGCCCTTGTCGACTACTGCTGCGAGCACTATCGTCCGCTGCTGAAGGCGCAGACCGACTTCCTCGGTCAGGTGCGGGTGCAGAACATCGTGAAGCGCATGCAGCCATTGCGGCCGCTGCTGCAGCGCCTGGCCGACTCCATGGACAGCCCCTCCGACGGCACGCATCTGGCACTCGCCGACGAGCTGGACCACCTGCGCCGACAGATGGAAGAGCAGGGCATCATCTCCCCGCTCGGAGCCAAGTTCGATGCCTTCATGCGCTTCGTGCGCAGCGAATGGACGGCCGATGCCGACGGCGGCGCCACACTCCGTGAGCAAATCATGACACACGCCAACGAACTAATGTCGAGCATCAGCGAGGGCGACCTCGTCAGCTCCACCGGACTGGTCGACGAGCGTGTATTCATCATGACCGTCTACAAGGCCAAAGGACTGGAGTTCGACAACGTCATCATCCTCGAAGCCAACGACGGCACCTACCCCTTCTTCACCGTCAACAACGTGCTCGAAGCCCCCTGGCAGCACACCGAGGCAGAGGTTGCGAATGCCCGTCAGGAGCGTTTCGAAGCTGCCCGCAAGTTCTACGTAGCGCTGTCGCGTGCACGGCGGCGCCTCTGCATCAGCTACTCCATGCAGAACTCACGCGGCATACGCACCCGCATCACCCCCTTCATCAGCAGCATCACCCACTTCTTCCACACAGGGAGATAAGAAAGAAAGCCTCTCCTAAATCCTTAGCCTCTCCTAAATCCTCCCCTGAAGGGAAGGACTTAAAGCATCCACCCCCTGCCCTCCAAGCCTCTCCTAAATCCTCCCCTAAAGGGAAGGACTTATCTCGTCCGCTGATTTCTTTTATGGTCCGCGGAATTAAAAGCGTGAAGCGTGAAGCGTGAAGCGTGAAGCGTGAAACTTTGGTCCGCGGAATTTAAACGGAACTTAGACGGATTTTTCGCACCTGCGGTGC
>CAYXLA010000108.1:0-7275 GCA_964465765.1 uncultured Bacteroidaceae bacterium
TGTGAAAGTAGGAGGCAAAAGCCTTTTATGATTAGCATTTACCTCCTACTCGATTCCCTACGCATGGGATACTCGACGTACCTCTCGCCCATCTAAGTCGCTGGTGCAGTGTCCAGTGCTATGCTTTACGTGTGGTCGTCTTGGACGTCCTAAGGACTGTATTACTTGACGAAGTAGCGCTGGTACTCGCTTTCGAAGTTGGGGGTGAAGATGCCTTTGCCTATGCTTGAGGCTATCTCGTCCTTCGTCCAGAAGCGGCCGCCATTAAGCTCGTCCTTGCTGGGACTGATGGCTCCATCGTAGGTGCAGCGGTGCACGTAGACGAGTTCTCGCTCCCTCTTGCCCTCGAAGACGTAATGGCCAAGGTCCTCTGGAGTGAAGTCGGTTATGCCAAGCTCCTCGCGCACCTCACGCAGAAGGGCTTGGTGGACGTTCTCTCCGAGGTCCACATGACCGCCAACAGCCGTATCCCATTTGTCGGGCTGTATGTCTTTCCATGCAGGACGGTGCTGCAGATACAGCTCACCTCGGCTGTTGAAGACGTGTAGATGTACCACGGGGTGAAGTATCTTGCTGCCGTCGTGGGCATGACCGCGACTTATGGCACCGAGTATGTTGCCGTCTTCGTCGACTATCGGGAATTGCTCTTCGGGGTTATCTTGCATGTTGTGTCGTGTTTAATGTGTTATGTTTTATGCTTTATGTGGTGCTTGTGCATTCCCTGTATACATATCTAACACCAAAAGCTCAACGCCGATATTAGCCAATGCTGTTATCCAGCTGTGCCTTGAAGTGTTCCCAGTCGTCGCAGAAAGCCTGCATGGAAGGGTAGAGGATGTTGGCACCTGCACGTAAGAGCACGTTATCGTCGAGCGGTCCGGTGTTGACAGCAACGGTGAAGATGCCTGCAGCCACACCTGCCTCTACGCCTATGGGAGCGTTCTCCACTACAATGGCTTCGTCGGCACTGATGCCTCCCTTCTGCAGTCCCATGAGGTAGGGTTCGGGGTCTGGCTTGCCGTGGTGCACGTCATAGGCAGTGACCATCTTATCCTTTGTGAACATGTGTGGGTACTCGCGCTCGATGCGGTCGAATAGAGAATACTGTCCGGAACCGGTGACCAGGACGGGAGTGATACCTGCCTGCTTCAGCTTGTGGAGCAGTTCCAAGGCTCCTGGCATGCGCTCTGGCTCGGGGAACTTGGAGAACTCATTGCACTTGTCGGTATATATCTCGTCGATGAGCTCTTTGGTTGCTCCGTGTCCATGAACGCGGCTATAGACCATGTCGATAGTGCTCATGCCGGTGCGTCCCTCGTTGAGGAATGCCTCCTTTTCGGTCATGGGCAGATGATATTTCGACATCGAGGTGACCCACGCCTTGGCATGATAGGGCATGGAGTCGAACAGCACGCCGTCCATATCGAACAGCACAGCCTTCAGCCGTATGCAAGAATGCCCGCTACCGTGGAGGTAGCGGGCTATGCTTGAGGGGAGATCCATCATTACTTGCCGAGTCTCTCCTTGATGGCTTTCGATTCAGCCTCGTAGCCAGGCTTGTTGAGCAGCGCGAACATGTTCTTCTTGTATGCCTCAACACCAGGCTGGTTGAACGGATTGACATCGAGGATGTAGCCGCTGATGCCGCAAGCCACTTCGAAGAAATAGAGCAGCTCGCCGATGTTCTTCTCGTCGAGAGTCTCGATGGTGATACGGATGTTAGGCACGCCACCGTCGACATGTGCCAGCTGTGTACCTAGCTCTGCCATCTTGTTGACTTCGTCGACACGCTTGCCTGCCAGGAAGTTCAGACCGTCGAGGTTCTCGTCGTCATGCGGGAACTCTACAGCGTACTTTACCTTATCTACTGAGATTACTGTCTCGAAGATTGAACGCTCGCCCTGCTGAATCCACTGTCCCATAGAGTGCAGGTCGGTGGTGAAGTCTACAGATGCGGGGAAGATGCCAAGGTTGTCCTTGCCTTCAGACTCACCGTAGAGCTGCTTCCACCACTCGCTGACGTAGTGCAGCTTCGGGCAGAAGTTAGCAAGAATCTCGATCTTCTTGCCATGACGGTAGAGCTCGTTGCGCACTGCAGCATACTGCATTGCCATGTTCTCCTCGAACGGAACGTCAGTGCCTGTGGCCTCTTCCATGATCTTTGCACCCTCAACCAGCTTTGCGATGTCGAATCCGGCGATTGCTATAGGCAGCAAGCCTACCGGTGTGAGTACTGAGAAGCGTCCGCCGACGTTGTCGGGGATGATGTATGACTTATATCCTTCCTTGTCGGCAGTGAGGCGTGCGGCACCCTTCTTGGCGTCGGTGATGGCTACGATGACCTTCTTCGACAGCTCCTTGCCCATCTGCTCCTCGCACTGCTTGCGCAGCAGGCGGAATGCCAGAGCGGTCTCGGTGGTTGTGCCCGACTTGGAAATGTTGATGACACCGAACTTCTTGCCCTTCAGATATTCTGTCAGCTCGTGCAGATAGTCCTCGCTGATGTTGTTTCCTGCATAGAGAACCACGGGGTTCTTCTTGTCCTGCTGCAGCCATGCGAAGCTGTTTGACAGTGCTTCGATGACGGCGCGTGCGCCGAGGTAGCTGCCGCCGATGCCTGCTACGACCACTACGTCGCAGTTCTCGCGCAGCACTTGTGCGGTTGCGTTGATGTCGGCAATGAACTCCTTGGTTATTGACGACGGCAGATGCAGCCAGCCCAGGAAGTCATAGCCTTTGCCTGTGCCGTCCTCCAGAGCCTGGCGTGCAGCCTTGGCTTTGGCTTCATATCCGAAAACATTCTCTTTTGAAACGAACCCGAAGGTCTTCTCGATGTTTAACGTGATCATAATAGATGTAATGTTTTATTTGTTTGTTTGGGTTTTTAGTTGAATTCTTTGGTGAGCCGCTTCAGCGCATCGCGCACGCTGACGCCACTATATAATATATGGTATACGGTGTCGAGTATAGGCATCCGTATGCCATACTTGTCGTTGATCTCCTTTAGGCACTTGGCACCATACTGTCCTTCGACGACCATCTCCATCTCTATCTGTGCTGCCTTCACCGAATAGCCGCGTCCTATCATGGTGCCGAACACACGGTTGCGGCTGAACTGCGAGTAGCTTGTCACGAGCAGGTCGCCCAGATAGACGGAGTCGCAGATGTCGCGTCCTGCCTTCGGCGCTATGACGTCGAGGAAGCGTCGCATCTCCCTTATGGCATTGGTGATGAGCACTGCGTGGAAGTTGTCGCCATACTTCTGTCCGAAGTAGATGCCGGCGATGATGGCATAGATGTTCTTCAGCACGGCGCCATACTCAATGCCCAGTACGTCGTCGCTGACCGACGTAATGACGTAGTGGCTGGAGATGCGCTCGGCGAAGGTGCGTGCCAACGATGTGTCCTTGCATGCCCACGTGAGGTACGTCAGCCGCTCAAGGGCTATCTCCTCGGCATGGCTCGGTCCGCTCATCACCAGTATGTGTTCTTCGGGAACGTTATAATGGGCGTGGAAGTATTGCGACAAGGTCATGTTCTCGTCGGGCACGATGCCCTTGATGGCGCTCACAAGTATCTTGTCGCTGAGGCTGACCGTCAGCTTGCTGAGGTGTGCCTTCAGGTAGGGTGACGGAATGGCGAGAATAAGAATGTCGCTACGCGTCACCACATCGTCGATGTCCGAGCTGAACTCAATCTTGCTTGTGTCGAACTTCACGTCGGTGAGGTAGGCGGGGTTATGCCCCAACTCCTTGAACTCGGCAATACGGTCATCGCGTCGCATGTACCACGTGAAGCATGCCTCGTGGTCTTGCAACACCTTGGCTATTGCCGTAGCCCAGCTGCCACCGCCCAATACGGCGATGTGCTTGCCTGCTGTCAGATCTTGCTTTGCCATGCTGCCACCTCCTCCACTGAAGGATTCTTTAGCCCCAGACTGTATTTCTTGTTGACACCGCAGATGTCCATCTGCAGCTTCTGCGGGTTGACGTCCTTCATGCTGCTGACGACGTTGTAGCCCGCCTTCTGTATCAGCGGCACCCATTCCTCGGGGATGCCCAGCTCGACGTATTTCGATGCAGGGTCTTTGGGTGCTGTCTTCTCAGGACGCATCTGCGGGAACAGTATCACCTCCTGTATGAATGTCTTGCCCGTCATGAGCATAGTCAGACGGTCTATGCCTATGCCGATGCCGCTCGTGGGAGGCATGCCATACTGCAGTGCACGCAGGAAGTCCTGGTCGATAATCATAGCTTCGTCGTCGCCCTTGGCAGCCAGTCGCATCTGTTCCTTGAAGCGTTCTTCCTGATCGATGGGGTCGTTGAGCTCGGAGTAGGCATTGGCAAGCTCCTTGCCGTTGACCATCAGCTCGAAGCGCTCGGTCAGTCCTGGCTTCGAACGGTGCATCTTCGTCAGTGGCGACATCTCCACAGGATAGTCGGTTATGAACGTAGGCTGTATGAAGGTACCCTCGCAGAACTCACCGAAGATCTCGTCGATGAGCTTGCCTTTGCCCATTGTGTCGTCGATCTCCATATTGAGCTTGTGGCATACCTCGCGTATCTGGTCTTCGTCCATGCCGTTGAGGTCGTAGCCGGTCTTCTCCTTTATGGCGTCGAGGATAGGCAGACGGCGGTACGGAGCCTTGAAGCTGACCACCTTACCGTCAATCTCACGCTCAGGCGAACCGTTCACTGCCGTGCAGATGGTCTCGAGCAGACGCTCGGTGAACGACATCATCCAGTTGTAGTCCTTATACTGTACATACAGCTCCATGCACGTGAACTCGGGGTTGTGGTTGCGGTCCATGCCCTCGTTGCGGAAGTTCTTGCCAATCTCGTATACGCCTTCGAAGCCGCCCACGATCAGTCTCTTCAGGTACAGCTCGGTGGCTATGCGCATATACATGTCTGTATCGAGCGCGTTGAAGTGCGTGATGAACGGCCGTGCCGATGCTCCTCCCGGTATCGACTGCAGTGTGGGTGTCTCCACCTCGGTGTATCCTGCATCGTCGAGGAAGCGGCGCATGGTGCTTATCACCTTGGCACGCTGGACGAATGTATCCTTCACGCCGTCGTTGACAATCAGGTCGACATAGCGCTGGCGATAGCGCTGCTCGGGGTCATCGAACTTGTCGTATGCCACCCCATCCTTATACTTCACGATAGGCAGAGGCTTCAGGCTCTTCGACAGCAACGTCAGACTTTGTGCATGCACAGAGATCTCGCCCGTCTTCGTACGGAACACGAATCCCTTGACACCAACAAAGTCACCGATGTCGAGCAAGCGCTTGAACACGGTGTTGTATAGCTCCTTATCTTCTGTCGGGCAGATGTCGTCGCGGGTGATGTAGACCTGAATGCGTCCTTTCGAGTCCTGCAGCTCGGCAAAGCTTGCCTTGCCCATGATGCGTTTGCCCATGATGCGTCCGGCTATCGACACCTCGCGCGGTTCTGCCTCGTCTTGGAACTCGGCTTTGATATCGGTGGAGAAAGCGTTGGTCTCGTACTCTGCTGCCGGATATGGGGCTATGCCCATCTTGCGCAACTCGTCAAGACTGTTGCGGCGGATAATCTCCTGTTCACTTAATTCTAAAATGTTCATCGTAGAATGCTATTTCATTACGGTGGGAATTTATAGGACCCACCCGGATACTTGGTGACAAAGGTACTAAACTTTTCATACACGTCTTCCCTTTTACCTTAAAAGTAGTACCTTTGCCGCCCAAAACAGGAAAAGTCTTATGGCAAATATCACCGACGCAAAAGCTTTAGGAACAGATAAGATCAGCAAGCTGCTGATGCAGTATGCCCTACCGTCCATCATCGCAATGACGGCATCGTCGCTCTATAACATGGTCGACAGTGTCTTCATCGGTCACGGCGTGGGCGCTTATGCCATATCGGGCATGGCAATCACCTTCCCGCTGGTCAACATCGGTGCAGCCTTCGGCTCCTTGGTCGGTGTGGGAGCAGCCACGCTGGTGTCTGTGCGCCTGGGACAGAAAGACTATGCCACTGCACAGAAGGTGCTGGGCAATGTGGTAGACCTCAACGTGCTCCTCGGCATCGTCATCACGGTAGTGGCGCTGGCGTTTCTCGACCCCATACTCTACTTCTTCGGAGCCAGCGAGAACACCATTGGCTATGCTCGCGACTACATGCAGGTCATCCTCCTTGGCAATGTCATCACCCACCTCTACTTCGGCATGAATGCCCTGCTGCGTGCTTCGGCACACCCGCGTCAGGCAATGTACGCCACCATAGCCACTGTCGTCATCAACACCGTGCTCGACCCTGTCTTCATCTTTGGCTTCGACATGGGCATACGCGGTGCTGCTATTGCCACCGTACTGGCACAGCTCGTTGCGCTGATGTATCAGCTGCACTTCTTCAGCAAGCCCGACGAACTGCTCCACTTCCATCGTGGTGCCTTCCGCCTGGACAAGCGCATCGTGCTCGACTCGCTTGCCATTGGCCTCTCGCCATTCCTCATGAATCTGGCATCGTGCGTCCTCGTCATCTTCATCAACCAAGGCTTGCTGCGCTATGGCGGTGACCTGTCGGTAGGTGCCTATGGACTGGCAAACAGACTGGTATTCGTTGCCGCGATGATAGTCATGGGCTTCAACCAAGGCATGCAGCCCATTGCCGGCTTCAACTATGGCGCGAAGCTCTACCATCGTGTCAATGAGGTGACCCGCCTCACCATATATTGCGCCACTGCCGTCATGACCGTGGCATTCGCCCTGTCAATGCTCTTCCCCGAGCCCCTCATCCGCATCTTCACCTCCGACGAGGAGCTGATAGCCCGTTCCGTCAAGGCACTGCGCATCATCGTCATGTTCTTCCCTGTAGTGGGCTTCCAGATGGTGACGGGCAACTTCTTCCAGAGCATCGGCATGGCAGGTAAGGCGATCTTCCTGTCGTTGACGCGCCAGCTGCTGTTCCTGTTGCCGCTGGTAATCATCCTTCCCCACTACTTCGGCGAAGATGGCGTGTGGTACAGCATGCCTGCCTCCGACTGCATCGCCAGCATCGTGGCAGCAGTCATGCTTGTCATGCAGTATCGCAGCTTCAGCAAGCGCGGTGCTGAAAATTAATCCGCAGAACTTAGACGGAACTTAGACGGATTTTCAAGTCCTTGCGGACTTGTCTTGTCCACTGATTCCTTTTATTGTCCGCGGAATTTAGACGGAACTTAGACGGATTATCAAGTCCTTGCGGACTTGTCTTGTCCTCTGATATCTTTATTGTCCGCGGAACTTAGACGGAA
>CAYXLA010000109.1:0-7243 GCA_964465765.1 uncultured Bacteroidaceae bacterium
TGGGTGTTGAGTGTTGGATGTTGGGTGTTGAGTGTTGGGTGTTGAGTGTTGGATGATGGATGTTGGATGATGGATGTTGGATGATGGATGTTGAGTGTTGGGTGTTGGATGCAGCAGCACGTAGACGTACGTGTTTTTGCTGGTGTTCGTGAGTTTGCTTAACTTTGCACGCCGTTTCCCGAAGGTCGGGGGACGCACGCATACGCAAACGCACACACATGACTGAACCCGAATACAAGACCGACACGCCCGAGAGAGCAGGCGGCTGGATGGCGCTGAGCCCTCTGGCAGTGTTCCTGTGCCTCTATCTGGTGACGTCGATAGTTCTGAACGACTTCTACAAGATTCCCATCACGGTGGCATTCCTGCTGTCGTCGTGCTACGCCGTGGCGATAATGCGCGGCGTGAGCCTGAACGACCGCATCCGGCTCTTCTCCGCCGGCGCCAGCAACGGCAACATACTGCTGATGGTGTGGATCTTCATCATGGCAGGCGCATTTGCACAGAGCGCGAAGGACATGGGCGCCATCGACTCCATCGTGAACCTGACGCTGTCGGTACTGCCGTCGAACCTGCTGCTGGCAGGCATCTTCGTAGCCTCGTGCTTCATCTCGCTTTCGATAGGCACAAGCGTGGGCACCATCGCCGCACTGGCACCCGTGGCGGTGGGACTGGCACAGAAGACGGGCATCGACCTGTCGTATATGACGGCAGTGGTGGTGGGCGGCTCGTTCTTCGGCGACAACCTGTCGTTCATCTCCGACACGACCATCGCAGCCACGCGCACGCAGGACTGCCGCATGAGCGACAAGTTCCGGCTGAACATACGCATAGTGCTGCCGGCAGCCATAGCGGTGCTGGCGATATACGTCGTGAAGGGGCTGTCGATGGGCGCCACAGCCTATACGGGCGACGTGGAGTGGCTGAAAGTGATTCCCTACCTGCTGGTGCTGGTGCTCGCCGTCAGTGGCATGAACGTCATGCTGGTGCTCTTCATCGGCATCATGGCGACAGGACTTGTGGGGGCGCTGTGCGGCATGCCGGTGTTCGACTGGGTGGCATCGATGGGGACAGGCATCATGGGCATGAGCGAGCTCATCATAGTGACGCTGCTGGCAGGAGGCATGCTTGAGCTGATACGCTGGAACGGCGGCATCGACTTCGTGATGCGGAAGCTGACGCGACGCGTCCACGGCAAGCGCGGTGCGGAGCTGTGCATCGCCGCACTGGTGAGCGTAGCCAACTTGTGCACGGCAAACAACACCATAGCCATCGTCACCACAGGCGGCATTGCACGACAGATTACCGAGCGCTTCCACCTGGACCGGCGGAAGACGGCAAGCATCCTGGACACCCTCTCGTGCACGGTGCAGGGACTGATACCCTACGGCGCACAGATGCTGATAGCCAGCGGACTGGCAGGAATCTCGCCGGTGAGCATCATCGGCAATCTGTACTACCCCATGCTGACGGGCGTCTGCGCACTCATGGCAATACTGCTGCGCTATCCGCGCAAGTACTCTTAACGCAGGGACATCCCAGAAAAGTCCTGCCGTAAAAAAAAGAGCGGCAGACGATTGCAGGTCGGAGAAATATGCCTATCTTTGCCCACCGCTACGAGTTAGCGAAAAGTAAAATCTACAAAAAAACGTAACAGATTAAAGATTTATGGCAACAAAAATCAGATTGCAGAGACACGGTCACAAAGGCTACGCCTTCTTCACCATCGTCATTGCAGACTCGAAAGCTCCACGTGATGGACGCTTTATCGAAAGAATTGGTACTTACAACCCAAACACCAATCCTTCGACAGTAGACCTCAATTTTGACCGCGCCCTCTACTGGGTAAAGACCGGTGCGCAGCCAACAGACACAGTGCGCAACATCCTGTCGAACGAGGGTGTGTACCTGAAGAAGCACCTCGAAGGCGGTGTGGCTAAGGGCGCATTCGACGAGGCTGAGGCTGAGAAGAAGTTTGAGGCTTGGAAGGCAGAGAAGGCCAACAAGCTGCAGGCTCTGAAGGACAAGAACACAAGCGCAAAGAAGAAAGTCCTAAACGACCGTCTGGAAGCAGAGAAGAAGATAAACGAGACCAAGGCTAAGGAACTCGCCGAGAAGAAGGCAGCCGAGGCAGCAGCAAAGGCAGCTGAGGAAGCAGCTAAGGCAGCCGAGGCAGCAGCTGCAGCAGAAGCAGCCGCAGCAGCAGAGGCTCCGGCAGCTGAAGCAACCGAAGCTCCTCAGGAGGCTCCGGCTGAATAAAGACGACACACAGGGTCTATATAAAACCTCTAAGGAAGCCTCGTTGCACAGGTTAGATTGCGCATGGGGCTTCCTCTGTTTTTATAACAAACGTACATACACACACAACACATAACAACACATAACAACACAACAACACACACATCATCGCTATGAGAAAAGTGCTTTACTTGATGGCAGCAGCCATGCTGACAGCATGCGGCGGAGGAAACGGCTACAGCATTAAGGGTACCGTAGAAGGCTCGCAGGACGGAGACTCGGTGTTCTTGCAGAAGCGTGAGAACAGACAGATGGTAAGAATTGCAGCCACGACCATAAAGAACGGCAGCTTCAGCTTCGACGGCGTGCAGGACTCTGCCGTAGTGCGCTACATCGTTTACTCCGACATCGACGACAACAACAACGGCATCGACTTCTTCCTCGAGAACGGCAACATCAGCATCGACCTGAACGCAGTGAGCCCGTCGGCAAAAGGCACGCCAAACAACAATGCCTATCAGGCAGTGCGCGACCGTCTGGCAACACTGCAGGCAGACGAGGCGAAGGTCTACGACAGCCTGAGCGGCGACTCGCTGAGCGAGGCACAGCGCGACAGCCTGGAGAAGCAGATTGAGGCACTGGACGACGAGCTGAGCAACACGCTGATTGACGGATGCCGCAACAACATCGGCAACGAAGCCGGCATCTACATGCTGAAGCAGAGCTACTACTACATGGACGATGACCAGCTGGAGGAGATCACCAATCTCATTCCCGAACGCTTCCTCAGCGACCCCAGCGTGGCAAACATCAAGGCTTACGTCGAGAAGAAGAAAGCCACAGCTGTGGGACAGAAATATGCCGACATACAGCTGAAGGACCCCGACGGCAACGACGTGAAACTGAGCGACTACGTGGGCAAGAGCAAGCTGCTGTTGGTGGACTTCTGGGCAAGCTGGTGCGGTCCCTGCCGTCAGGAGATGCCGACACTGGTGAAGGCTTACGAGCAGTATAAAGGCAAGGGATTCCAGATTGTGGGCATTTCGCTCGACCGCAATGCCGAGGACTGGAAGCAGGGCATCAGCGAGCTGGGCATCACATGGCCGCAGATGTCGGACCTGAAGTATTGGGACAGCGCAGCTGCCGACCTGTATGCAGTGAACTCCATTCCGCACACAGTGCTGATAGACCAGGACGGCACCATCGTGGCACGCGGACTGCGTGGCGACGCACTGCTGGAGAAGCTCACGGAGCTGGACAACAGCAAGAAATCTAAATAACTCTAAGAGAGAGAGGCATATTATGAAGAAGGACATCAGGATTGCAGTCGCCGGAACAGGCTATGTGGGACTGAGCATCGCCACACTGCTGAGCCAGCATCACGAGGTGACGGCAGTGGACATCGTGCCGGAGAAGGTGGAGAAGATAAACAACCGCATATCGCCCATCGAGGACAAGGAGATAACAGAATATCTGCAGACCAAGCCTCTGCACCTGAGAGCCACGCTCGACGCCAAGGAGGGCTACACCGATGCCGACATCGTGGTGGTGGCTGCGCCTACCAACTACGACAGCAAGAAGAACTTCTTCGACACCTCGGCAGTGGAGACGGTCGTCGACACGGTGATGCGGTATAACCCAGACGCCATCATCGTCATCAAGTCGACCATTCCCGTGGGATACACCGAGAGCCTGCGCCGCAAGACGGGGAACCGTAACATACTGTTCTCGCCGGAGTTTCTGCGCGAGAGCCGTGCGCTCTACGACAACCTCTACCCCAGCCGCATAATCGTGGGCACTGACCCCGACGACGCACACCTCATGGAGGCGGCACACACCTTCGCCGCACTGCTGCAGGAGGGTGCCGTCAAGCAGGACATCGACACGCTATTCATGGGCTTCACCGAGGCAGAAGCCGTGAAGCTGTTTGCCAACACATATCTGGCACTGCGCGTGAGCTACTTCAACGAGCTCGACACCTATGCCGAGCTGAAGGGACTGGACACACGGTCGATCATAGACGGCGTGTGCCTTGACCCCCGCATCGGAGCGTTCTACAACAACCCGTCGTTCGGCTACGGCGGCTACTGTCTGCCGAAGGACACGAAGCAGCTGCTGGCAAACTATGCCGACGTGCCTGAGAACCTCATACAGGCAATTGTGGAGAGCAACCGCACACGCAAGGACTTCATCGCCGACCGCGTGCTGACCATTGCAGGCTACTACAACGAAAACAGCCAGTACAGCCCCGACAGCGAGAAGCAGTGCGTCATTGGCGTGTTCCGACTGACGATGAAGTCCAACAGCGACAACTTCCGCCAGAGCTCCATACAGGGCATCATGAAGCGCGTCAAGGCGAAAGGTGCAGAGGTGATAATCTACGAACCCACCCTACCCGACGGCTCTACGTTCTTCGGCAGCGAGGTGGTGAACAGCCTCGACGAATTCAAACGCCGCTCACAGGCAATCATCGCCAACCGCTACGACCGCTGCCTGGACGACGTGAAGGACAAGGTCTATACGCGCGACATCTTCCGCAGAGACTGATTGCAGAAACAGACAAAAAATTAAAACACACAGACATATAAAGACTATGGAACGAAAAGTAGCACTCATTACCGGAATAACAGGTCAGGACGGTTCTTATCTTGCCGAGTTCCTGCTGGAGAAGGGATATGAGATTCACGGCATAATGCGCCGCTCGTCATCATTCAACACAGGGCGCATCGAGCACCTCTATCTCGACGAGTGGGTGCGCGACATGAAGAACAAGCGACTCATCAACCTGCACTGGGGCGACATGACCGACTCATCGTCGCTGATACGCATCATCAATGAGGTGCGACCCACGGAGATCTACAACCTGGCAGCTCAGAGCCACGTCAAGGTGTCGTTCGACGTGCCCGAGTTCACTGCCGACACCGACGCCGTAGGAGTGCTGCGCCTGCTTGAGGCAGTGCGCATCTGCGGACTGGACAAGACCTGCCGCATCTATCAGGCTTCGACATCAGAGCTGTTTGGCAAGGTGCAGGAAGTGCCGCAGAAGGAGACCACACCATTCTATCCGCGTTCGCCATACGCCGTTGCCAAGCTCTACGGCTACTGGATAATGAAGAACTACCGCGAGAGCTACGGCATGTACTGCTGCAACGGCATCCTCTTCAACCACGAGAGCGAGCGTCGCGGCGAGACGTTCGTGACACGCAAGATTACGCTGGCTGCAGCACGCATCGCACAAGGCTATCAGGACAAGCTCTATCTGGGCAATCTGAACTCGCTGCGCGACTGGGGCTATGCCAAGGACTACGTTGAGTGCATGTGGCTCATCCTGCAGCAGCCGGAACCCGATGACTTCGTGATTGCCACCGGCGAATACCACACAGTGCGCGACTTCTGCACGCTGGCATTTAAGGAGGCAGGCATTGAGCTGCGCTGGGAAGGCAAGGGCGTCGACGAGAAGGGCATCGACGTGAAGACCGGCAAGACGCTTGTCGAGGTCGACCCGAAATACTTCCGCCCCGCCGAAGTGGAGCAGCTGCTCGGCGACCCGACGAAGGCAAAGAAGGTGCTGGGATGGAATCCGCGCAAGACCACATTCGAGCAGTTGGTGAAGATTATGGTCGAGCACGACATGAAGTTTGCCCGCAAGCTATACGTGAAGGCACAAATGGCGGAGTGATTGATATGTTGGCGAAAGACTCGAAAATATACGTTGCCGGCCACCACGGACTGGTGGGTTCGGCAATTTGGAACAACCTCCAGAAGAGAGGCTACAACAATCTGGTGGGACGCAGCCACAAGGAGCTGGACCTGACCAGTCAGGCTGCCGTGAAGGAATTCTTCGACAGGGAGCAGCCCGATGCCGTGGTGCTGGCAGCAGCATTTGTGGGCGGCATTATGGCAAACTCGCTCTACCGCGCCGACTTCATCATGCAGAACATGAAGATTCAGTGCAACGTCATCGAGCAGGCATACCTGCACCACGTCAAGAAGCTGCTGTTCCTGGGCTCCACGTGCATCTATCCCAAGAATGCGCCACAGCCCATGAAAGAGGACGCACTGCTGACGTCGCCGCTGGAATATACCAACGAGGAATATGCCATTGCGAAGATTGCCGGACTGAAGATGTGCGAGAGCTACAACCTGCAGTATGGCACGAACTACATCGCCGTGATGCCCACCAACCTGTACGGACCGAACGACAACTTCCATCTCGAGAACAGCCACGTGCTGCCCGCCATGATGCGCAAGGTCTATCTGGCAAAGCTGATTCATGAGGGCAACTGGGAAGCCATACGCACCGACATGGACAAGCGCCCTATAAATCCGCCTGCAAAGCTGCAGGAGATTGTGGGCACAGACAACGTCAGCGGCAGCAGCGATAAGGAGCGCATTCTGAAGGCACTGGCATTCTACGGCATCGAGGATAACAAGGTGACGCTATGGGGCGACGGCAGTCCGCTGCGCGAATTCCTGTGGAGCGAAGACATGGCAGATGCCTCCGTACACGTGCTCCTCAATGTGGACTTCTCCGACATCATCGGCGTGGAGAAATACTCCAGCGTGTTCTATGGCGTGAAAGCCGACGGTGAGGTCAACCGCAACAACTCCGAAGGTCGCGGTGGCGCCATTCCGTCGCTCGGCGAGATTCGCAACTGCCACATCAACGTCGGCACAGGCAAGGAGCTGACCATAAAGGCACTGTCGCAACTCGTGGCAGACACAGTGGACTTCGACGGACAGATTGCATGGGATGCCACAAAGCCCAACGGCACGCCGCGCAAACTGATTGACGTCGACAAGCTGCACCGCCTGGGCTGGCACCACAGCGTCGAGATCGAAGACGGCGTCAGGAAGCTCTACGAATGGTATAGACAGAGCCTCAACACGACAATTTGAAAGTCTGATAACGAGTCAGTTGAAAATACGTAGGGATATTTCCATGTCCTATATGTATGTACCTCTCCGAGGCACAGTAGGAGATGGACTTTAGCCCCAGACTGCG
>CAYXLA010000110.1:0-3670 GCA_964465765.1 uncultured Bacteroidaceae bacterium
TCCCGCACCAGAGTGGATGACCGAAGGCATCCGTGCCGTAGACCAACCCTATAAGCTGGGCTACTGATAGCACTCGCAGAATATTGACTAAAGCCAGAAAGGGCTGTGCCGCATGCACGATGCGCGCACAGCCCTTTCTAGGTTTACATGGCTTTGATTGTCAGATGCAACATCCTACTGTTGTATTAGCACAAGATGAACGAGTAATGCACGTAATTTCACATATAACTGCTGCAATGTTATGTGGAATTTTGGCGTGTCAACGAATTCCAGTATCTTTACGCACGAATAAATTTATAGATTATGGCATTAGCAATCAGTGGCATTCCTATGTTGACGGGCAACGAAGCCTTGGCTTTCCGAAAGAAAGCAGAGGAAACCCAGAAGAAACGTGGAAGCATTGACTTTACCAAACAACGCGCTGAAATGAAGGCTATTTTGGCAAAGGCAAAACTCTAAGTTAGCGGCATGGGATTTTTGGCAGACAAGACAGTGTTCTCACTGTTGACTACAGACATTCTGGAGGAATCACTCTCATTCTCTTGTGGAAACGAGGATTTGGATGGATTCTTCCACCAAGATGCTGTGTCTTATGCCGACAATCTCTTTGGCAAGTCCTATTGCTATTATTTGGAGGAATCCAAAGTTGATATAGTGTGTGCCTTTACTGTATCCAATGCCAGCATCTTTACCAAGTATTTACCCAACGCCAGAAAGAAGAAAGTCGGCAAACTTGTGCCGCACATCAAACAAGACCTAATATATCCAGCCGTCCTAATCGGAAGATTGGGCATATCTACAAAGTTCCAACACCTTCATATCGGGTCAGAGGTTTTGGATTTTATCAAAGCTTGGTTTATAGAGCCATACAACAAAACTGGATGCCGCTATCTGGTTGTAGATGCCTACAACGAAGAAATTCCTTTGGCGTTTTACAAGAAGAACGGATTTGACTTCATGTTTAGCACCGAAGAACAGGAGAAGTCTTACCGTGGCATTGTATCAGACGAACCATTGAAGACTCGCCTGATGTACTTTGACCTGATACTAATCAAATAAAGCCTTTCCATTCCATGCAGTGAGTATAGTACTCATCGCCTCATTCGTATGTTCGCAACGGCACATGCGAATAGCATTCATTAAATGCATGACCTGTAGGAGCATATATATGACTTTGATTGTCATGTCCTCTTGTATAATCAAAAGCTTTCACTAACTTTACGGCAATTTCAGCGGTCCATAGCGTTGGGCACTAGAAGGACGTATTTACAAAAGGTGTTACTGAGATTATCTTCTGGAATCAAATCTCGCAAGTTTGAATAGGCATGAAGATGGTAGCAATGGCACCCCACCTTTGGCATATACCTACCTTACCATTCCGGTAAGGCTCTCAGATATTGTCAAATAGGTGTGGGTAGCTATTGCTTTATCCATGCCAAGGCGATGCGAGAGCCGGATTCCAGGATAAAGCAGATATAGTTCCCGCACCTTTTATTATTTATATCTGCTTTCATCTGGGGACTCGGAAGCGCTAACCTTGATACTGATGAAAACATTCAGATTAATCGGGAAGGCTTTACTGGCCTTGGTAATGGGTGTTGGCTTCGCTGCTTGTAGTGATGGCAGTGATGAGTTGGACGATCCGACGCCTAAAAAAGAAGAGTCGGCAGCCATAACTTTTGGCTCGGAAATTCAATCCAACGGAATAGCTGTTGCCTCAACTGGTGGTGAACAATCGGTTAGTTTCACGACCAGCACTGATTGGACATTAAGTGTAGCTCCTACTGCAAGTGGAACTGCATGGTGTGTCCCTTCGTCGACAATTGGTAGTAAGGGTAATTCAACTGTTACTTTCACCATTCAGGAAAACACAGAATATGATGACAGAAGTGTAGCTGTGACGATTAAGGCAGGCAATACAAGCAAGACTTTTACCGTAACGCAGAAGCAAAAAGATGCTGTGTTGCTTACGGCAAACAAATTTGAGGTTGGCCAAGATGGAGGTACTATAAAGGTTGAAGTGAAGTCGAATGTTGACTATCAAATAGAAGTGGCAGCAACTGCAAAGTCTTGGATTACTGAGGGAACCAACACTCGTGCTTTGACGTCCCACAATCATACTTTCACTATCGCTGCAAATGAAGAATTTGAAAAGCGTGAAGGGGAAATATATGTCAAAAGCGGAGATAAGACGGAAGTCGTAACCGTATATCAAGCAAGTGGAGCTGTGGTGTTGCTGACGAAGAGCGAGTATGCCGTGAGTGATAAGGGTGAAACCATAACCGTTAATATACAAAGCAATTTTGAGTATGATGTCAAAATGCCAGATGTGGACTGGATATCAAGCGAAGCCACAACACGTGCAATGTCAAGTCACAGTCTGAAGTACATCATCAGCCCGAATGAAACATACGACAGCCGTTCTGCGCAGATTGTATATTATGACAAGAAAGATCCTGCAAACGCAGACACCCTAACAATAGTCCAAGCACAGAAGGATGCCATTGTAATATCTAAAAAGACATACGAGATTGGTGTCGATGGAGGAACGATAGAAGTTGAACTTGCAAGCAACATTGACTACACTGTCTCCATAGACAAGAGCGGTGAAGGATGGATAAAGCAGGTGAATAGTACAATCACAAGGGCTTTGACCAACACGAAGCTTTATTTTGAAGTTGCGGTAAATGACTCGTTGTTAGAACGAGTTGGCACAATTTCTATCTCTAATGGCGAGAGTGCGGTTAACGAGGTTATCACCATAACCCAAAGTGGAACTTTTAGTGGAGTGGTCGAGGTTAAAACGCCTGGAACATTAAATAAACTTCTGGTAGATGTGATGACTGAAATCAGTACTCTAAAAGTTATTGGCGATATCAACTCCACTGATTTAATGTGTTTGATAAATATGGCTAAAGGATCAGCGTGCCAGGAAGTACTGAAGGGGAATACGTGGACAGAATTCTTTTTTCACAGCGGTAAACTGAGTCACTTGGATTTGTATGATGCGAATTTAGTATATGATGGAGTAACGCTCTTTGTTGATAGTCAGTGTCAACATGGAGTACGCGCAATAGCTAAGGATGGGAAATCACTATCATACTGCTTTAGGGAATGTAGCTTGAAATCTATTGTACTGCCAAAGAACCTAAAAAGTTTGGGCGATTACGCTTTTTATCACTGCAGTCAATTAGAGTCTGTGACATTTCCTGAAGGCTTAGAGGAAATCGGTGTATGGGCTTTCGCAGGTACTAAATTACGAGAGGTGACAATCTCGAGGGGGTGCGATGTAGGAAGACATGCTTTTTACGGTGATCCTCTTGAATCTGTTATTGTTCAAGGAGAAACTTCGATTGAGTATTCGGCCTTTGAATATTGTCGTCTGCTAAAATCTGTTACATTTAATGGAGCATGTAATGTTGACAGTTGTGCTTTTTATCACTGCAGTCAATTAGAGTCCATTGATCTTTCACTTACGCGAGATACGATTATTGAAAGTCAAGCTTTCTGTTGTTGTAAGAGCTTAAAATCGATAAGCCTTCCGAAAACAATCAAATGTATAGAAGATAATGCTTTTTCGTATTGTGAGAGCTTAAAATCAATTAGTTTTCCGGAAACCGTGGAGTTCATAGGAAGCTCTGCCTTTAGTGAATGCAAAAGTTTGACGTCA
>CAYXLA010000110.1:3680-7227 GCA_964465765.1 uncultured Bacteroidaceae bacterium
TTATCTCCATTTTCAATTACTTTATCTAAAAAACTTAAAGAAATAGACGAGCGTGCTTTTTATAAATGCGAAGCTCTTAAGACAATTAACATTCCTTCTGTTACGGAGATACAAGGAGAGGCTTTTAGCTATTGTGAGAATCTCGAGAGTGTATATATAGGAGAAAATGTAGTTCGAATTTCAAATGACGCTTTTGAATCCTGTCCTGCTATTAAGGAAGTGCATTGTTTTGCAGTGCATCCTCCTCAGATAGGCAGTACAGTGTTCCCGGATGAGGCTTATACGAAAGCTGTTTTATATGTTCCCAAGGGGTCGCGTCAAGAGTATGTTGATTCGGATTTCTCCCAGTATTTTGCAAATATTGTGGAAATGGAGTAGTCGTGTAATATAATTGGATGGCGTATATGGAGATGAGAAAGTTGACCCCGTTTGCAAAACCGCATAAGGTGCTTTTCGGGTTAGGGGAAAGAATTAATAATCGTTTCATATACAAATATGTTCCAATCGATACTGCGATCTCATGTTTGAGAAATAATACGATTCGCTTCTCTCAGCCAAATCAGTGGAAAGATCCGTACGAAAGTTTGTATTATACGGCGAACTATAAAAATGTAATGAAGCGAGACTCTTTTGGGCGGCGCTTGTATGCATGCTGTCTTACAACAATAAAGGACTGTGAAGCTGCATGGAGAATGTATACTGAAGATGAAAAGAGCAAGCCCTGTGTCCAGTTCAAAATACGGATAGGACCGTTTCGTGAATTCGTTGAATCCTGTCTACGGAAAGAGTCTGGAACTGTGTATGAAGGTCTGGCTAATTATGATTTGCAAGAAGAGGAGATATTTAACTTGCACAAAAGGCAAAGCCCCAAATATGATATGTTCTTTAAGAATTTTGGGCTGGAGCAATATCTGAATTTGATGTTGCTAAAACGTCGCTTCTATAAATATGAAGGAGAAATTAGATACTTAATACAAAGCGATAACTTTGACTACAAGGACGCTTATCATGATGTGAAAATTCCTTGGAGCTATTGTCTGCATTCAGTCAGATTGCCTCCATCTTGCAATGATGAGATGCAAAAAATGTTGCAAGATGCGCTTGATGATAATTTGAGTCTCTGCAAGACGGATTTTCAAGATTGTCAATGCAAATGTGTCACTTGTGATGGAAACACATTGTTTAAGCGGTTAAAGCCGATAGTGATCGAATAATCAGTCAGATTCTGTTATAAGCAGAAATGTGAATAGAATGACGATAAGGAATCCTGTTATGTGAGGGATTTTCTATTGAGACAAGAGTCTTGCTCATTATCGGCGGTGTACGCTATAAGCGAATAAGGGTTCAATGCTGCAAGTGGCACTGAACCCTTATCTCTTATTTAGGCACGAACCTGTTGTTGTGCCCCGTCGTCCTTTTCCTCTGTTGAACCGTGTGTAGTATTATCAATGGTAGTCGTTCTGCAGCTATGTTGTTGAATAGCTACTTGGACTGGCTTTGTAGTTAATAGCCGTTAAATATCGGTATATGATGTGTGATATAGGTGTGCAATTTGATGAAACGTGCGTAAATTTGAACACCTAAAGAAGCAAGTTGATTATGGATAATACTTTCGCACAAAGGCTGGTGAATGCCAGGAAGATTCGTTGTATGTCACAGCGTGAGTTGTGTAATTCGGTTGATGGCAAGGTGTCGCCAACTGCTATTGCAAAATATGAGAAGGGTCTGATGATGCCTTCCAGTGATGTGTTGATTGTACTATCCAATGCCTTGGGCATGAAACTTGACTATTTCTTCCGTCCTTTTACTGTAGATATAGACCCGTCGAGATTTGAGTTTCGCAAGCAGTCGAGTATGGGGAGCAAGAAGGTGGAGTCGGTTAAGGTTATGGTCTGCTCCGAAATAGAGAAATATCTGGAGATAGAGGCCATATTGGGCATAACGGCGAAGTTCGACTTGGATTACAGCAATACGGTTGTTGAAAGCGAGAATGAAGCCAAACTCTTGGCATTGCGCCTACGTAATGATTTGAAAATAGGTTCCGATGCCATCGTTTCGGCTGTCGACCTTCTGGAATCGGCAGGCGTAAAGATTATTGAGATTGAGCACGAGAAATCTTTTTCCGGTACGTGTAACGAGGCTGGCGGCTTGCCTGTCATCGTTGTGAACAAGAATATGAGCTCCGAGCGCAAGCGTCTTACAATCTTTCATGAATTAGGACATCTGTTGATGCATTGTGCTGATGGCGTTGACAAGGAGAAGATGTGTAATGTATTTGCCAGCGAAGTCTTGATTCCGTCTGATAAGTTCAAAGGGCTGATAGGAGAGTCTCGCCATGATATTTCATTGGTGGAATTGCAGTCCATTCAGCGTGAATATGGCATATCGGTTGATGCGCTCATGACTAAAGCCTGCCAGCTCAATATCATCACTCAGACGAGATACGCCTCTTTTCATAAGAAGAAGAACGCCCTGCCTGAGTTCAAGGAGGCTGTTGAAACGAGCCTCTATCCGATGGAGCATACCTGCCGCTTTGAGCGTCTGGTATATCGTGCACTTGCGAGTGAAGCTATAACTTATTCAAAAGCAGCGGCTCTCTTGGACAAGTCTGTCAACGAAGTCCGTAACACACTGAACCTGATGTAGGCATGGAGGTTGTTGTCAACGACACAAACTTCCTCATTGACTTGTTCAATGCAGGCTTATTGCCATATTGCAGGAAACTCAATCTGGAATTCCGGACATTGGATGTTGTCATCAATGAGATTGAAGACTCCGAACAGTATGCCGCAGTGCAACGCATCATTGACGAGGGAACATTGGCGGTCTATTCGCTCTCTTCTGAACAGATGGGCAACGTCCTCAGGAAGGTGGCGGAATATCATGGCGCTTGCAATCTGTCTGTCGAAGACATCTCTGTAATGGTCTATGCCATCGACAACGACTGTCGCTTGTTGACTGGCGACAAGACTCTGAGAGAAAAGGCGGTGCTCGAGAATGTGAAAGTCTCTGGCATCCTCTATCTCACTGATATGCTCATGGAGGAAGCGGTCATTGGCGATGACGAAATGGCTATAGCATTAGAGCGACTACTCGCTACCAATAACCGACTTCCCAAGAAGCTCATCAAAGAACGTATTGAGGCTCTGAGGCGTCAGTAAGTATTTCTAAGACACGCACCTATGTTTAAAATGTGTTTCGATGCGCGAAATATGTATTAAAGAGTGTGAATAATGATGCAGTTTCGGTCGGAATGCTTGCATGGAAAGAGAAAGTCCGTACCTTTGCATCGTGTTTTTCATAGTATTAGATTTAAGGTTAACAAAGGTTGGAGTACAGCGGTACTCCTTTTTTTTGCCCATAACTCAAGTCTCCTCCCAAATACTTAGTATGATAGAGTGGTGAAATCTGTATATATCCCATGGCGCGTGTACCTCTCCGAGGCACGGGAATATGGTATCACTCCTATCCCCAGTCTGCGCTACGCTTAGGCTGGGCTTTCTATGTTACCATCCAACTATTTTTACTTATATTTTTTCATTATGCC
>CAYXLA010000111.1:0-7087 GCA_964465765.1 uncultured Bacteroidaceae bacterium
CGTCATCACTCATAGGCCTCTGTCCGTCATCACACCAGCTTGCCGAGTGCGTTGCCGAGGAGGACGGCTGCAAGGCCGATGGCGAGACTGCCGAATAGGTAGAGCATCATGTGCAGGAAGTTGCCGTCGCGCATCATGACGGAGCTTTCGTTCATGAACGTGGAGAACGTGGTGAAGCCGCCGCAGAAGCCTGTGGTCAGCACCAGCCGGACATCATGACTCAGCAGACTGCCGCCCCATGGCATGCCAGACAGGAACCCAAGCACCAGGCAGCCAATGACATTGACTGCCAGTGTGCCGAATGGGAATGACACCATGACGGAGTCCTGCACTGCTTTCGACAGTGCATACCTCAGTCCGCCGCCGAAGAAGCTGCCTATGCTGACAAGCAGTAGTTCTTTCATTGCAGGCTGCTAATCTTATTGCTGTCCCTCCTCCGCTGGTGCGGTGGTGGTGAACTTGAAGATGCAGTGGCTGTGGTAAGTCTCGCCGGGGTTGAGTGTCACTGTTGGGAACTGCGGTTTGTTGGGTGAGTCGGGGAAGTGCTGCGTCTCGAGGCATACCGATGCCCGCTTTGGATACTTCGTGCCATGCTTGCCGCTTACGGTGCCGTCGAGGAAGTTGCCTGCATACATCTGCACGCCAGGCTCGTCGGTATACAGCTCAAGCGAGATGCCCGTGTCGGGGCATGTCAGGCGTGCTGCCAGCTTAGTGATGTCGCCTGCAGTGTTGAGAATCCAGTTGTGGTCGTAGCCGTTGCCATTGTGCAGCTGTTCGAAGTCGGCATTGATGTCCTGTCCCACTGGCTTGGGTGTGGTGAAGTCCATCGGTGTGCCCTTGACCGTAGCAATCTCTCCTGTCGGTATGAACAGCGTGTCTACTGGCGTGTATGTGTCGGCATTGATGTAGAGGATGTGCTGTGCATTGCCGGTGGCAGGGTCGCCGCTGAGGTTGAAGTAGGAGTGGTTGGTCATGTTGACCACTGTGGGCTTGTCGGTCGTAGCGCTATAGCTGATGTCGATGGCATTGTCGGCTGTCAGTCGGTAGGTGACGGTTGCCGTCATGTTGCCTGGGAAGCCCATGTCGCCGTCGGGCGATTGCATGGTCAGCACCAGCAGGCTGTCGCCTGTCTGCTCTGCATCATACACCTGATACTGCCATCCGCGCGGTCCACCGTGCAGACAGTTGGTCTTGTCGTTGGCAGGCAGCTTCACTGTGTCGCCATTGAGCACAAACTGTGCGCCGCTGATGCGGTTGGCATATCTGCCTATAGATGCTCCGAAGTCGCTTGCGATGTTGAGGTAGTCGGCAATGCTGTCGAAGCCAAGCACCACGTCGCGGAAGGTGCCGTCCTTGTCGGGCACGTCGGCAGACACTATGCGTCCGCCGAAGTTGGTGATGCACACCTCCATGCCGCCCTTGTTGCGCAGCGTGTAGAGGGCTACTGGCTTGTTGTTGACGGTGGTCTCGAACTTCGCTGGGTCCAGACCCGACTGCGTGAGTTGTGTGGCGTTGTTGCCGTCCTTCGACGGTGAGCAGCTGCACAGTGCTGCCATGACAGCGGTCACGGCGAGTGCAGACAATGATGATGTTGACAGACTTTTCATATCGGTTTTATATCTCCTTGTTTTTTTGAAGTGCGGCAAAGTTAGGCGTTTCCATACTGAAAAAAAAGAACCGCCAGCTTTAATTCCGATGGCGGAAACTCATATATTTGTATCTCGATATAGATATATCTGTATCTTGTTATGGAATGAACAGACGAACCCTACATACAACTCTTGCCGCCGTGCTGCTGACACTCCTCGCACCACCCGTAGTGATGGCACAGGAGCAGACGCAATATCGCCAGCCGTTCGACTTCACCGCGACCTTCGCCGGCAACTTTGGCGAGATACGCTCAAACCACTTCCATGCCGGACTTGACTTCAAGACTCAGGGCACAGTGGGCAAGCCTGTCCATGCACAAGCCGACGGATACATCTCGCGCATACGTGTCAACACGGGGTCGGGCTATGTGCTGAACGTGATGTACAGCGACGGCCACGAACTGATATATCGCCATCTGTCGCGCTTCACGCCCGACATCGACAGTCGTGTGAAGGAGCAGCAGTATGCCAACGAACGCTGGGAAGGCATTGACATAAAGCCCTCGCAGGGAGAATATCCCGTCACTGCCGGACAGGTCATAGCCTACAGTGGCAACACCGGCTACTCCATGGGACCACATCTGCACCTCGACGTCGTGGAGACAGCCACTGATGAGTTCGTCGACCCGCTGCCGTTCTTCGCAGCTGGCGTAAAGGACCATACGGCACCTACTGCCGAGGGCATCATGGTGTTCCCGCAGGCAGGGCAGGGCGTGGTGGACGGACAGACCGAAGCCAAGACATACCCAACGAAGCCCACTAAGGCCATCACGGCATGGGGCTTGATAGGCGTGGGGCTGAAAGCCTACGACCACATGGAGGGCGTCAACAACCGCTATGGCGTGAAGTATGTGACGCTCGAGGTCGACTCTGCCGTGGTGTTCACCAGCACCGTCGACCGCTTTGCCGAGAGCGAGAACCTATACATCAACTCATGGACCGAGGGACAGTACATGAAGTCGTTCATCGAGCCTGGCAACCGACTGCGCATGCTGCGTGCCATGAACGGACAGCGTGGACTCATCAGCATAGACGAGGAACGTCCTTACCGCTTCCGCTATACCATGACCGACGGACTGGGCAACACCTCGCACCTCAGCTTCACCATCACCGGCCGCCGGAGCGATATCCCCGAGCCGCAAGCCACGCACATATTCCACTGGAACCAGACCAACACACTGCAGGAGCCTGGGCTGGACCTGATAATACCGCGCGGTCGCCTCTACGACGACGTCCGTCTGGACTATCGTGTCAGCGGCAATCCCGAGGACCTGTCGTCGACCTATCACATAACGCGCAAGCGCATCTTCATGCACGACGACGCAGAGCTGCGCATAGGTGTGCGCCGTATGCCTGTGGCAGACACCACGAAATACTATATCGCCACCGTACTGTCCGACGGCAAGCTGAGCAGCGTTGGCGGCACATACAGCGACGGCTTCGTCAGCACACGCATACGTCGTCTGGGTACCTTCAAGGTAGCTGTCGACACCGTGGCACCACGCATACAGCCAGTGCGTCAGCAGACGTGGCGCAGCGAAGGCAAGGTACAACTGCGTGTCACCGACGGACAGACATCGGTAGCATCATTCCGTGGCACCATCGACGGAGAGTATGCCCTCTTTGGCAACTACAACTCCTCGACTCCGGTGCTGACGTGCATACTCGACCCCGACCACGTCAGGCGTGGCACGACACATAAGCTCGTCTTCACCGCTACCGACCAGTGCGGCAACACGGCAAGCGAGACAATGACATTCACATGGTAGGCAGAAAGCAATACTCCTATATATATATGAATAGAACAAGAACTAAATAAAACACATACAAACATGATCATGAAGAAACTTTTGTTGGGCGTATTGATGGCATCGGCTGCCACATTCAACGCCCTTGCGTGCACCAACCTCATAGTCGGCAAGAACGCTTCTGCCGACGGCTCGGTGCTCATCTCCTATTCTGCCGACTCCTACGGCATGTTCGGCTTCCTCTATCATTCTGCTGCCGCCAAGCACGAGAAGGGCGAGATGCTGGATGTCATAAACTGGGAAGACGGCCGCCACATGGGTCAGATAGCACAGGTGGAGCAGACCTACAACGTCGTTGGCAACATCAACGAGAACCAGGTGTCGATAGGCGAGACCACCTTCGGCGGTCGCCATGAGCTGGTCGACACCACTACAGGCATCATCGACTACGGATCGCTCATCTACATCGCACTGCAGCGTTCGCGTACAGCACGCGAGGCGATACAAATCATGACCGACCTTGTGCGTGAGTATGGCTATGCCAGTGGTGGTGAGTCGTTCACCATTGCCGACCCCAACGAGGTGTGGATTATGGAGATGATTGGTAAGGGACCTGGCATACGCGGTGCCGTATGGGTTGCCGTTCGCATCCCCGACGACTGCATCGCCGCCCATGCCAACCAGAGCCGCATCCACAAGTTCAACCTCAACGACAAGGAGAATGTGCTCTATGCCTCCGACGTCATATCGTTTGCACGCGAGAAGGGATACTTCAGCGGTGTGAACAGCGACTTCGACTTCGCCAATGCCTACAACCCGATAGACTTCAGCGGTCTGCGTGCCTGCGAGTCGCGCGTATGGAGCTACTTCAACCGCTTCACCGACCGTGGCAGTGAGTTCCTGCCCTACATCGAAGGCAAGAGCAGCGAGCCTATGCCTCTCTATGTGAAGCCCAACCGCAAGCTCTCTGTTAAGGATGTGCAGAACATGATGCGCGACCACTACGAAGGCACACCGCTCGACATCACGCAGGATGTTGGTGCCGGCATCTACCATTCGCCCTACCGCCTGTCGCCGCTGTCGTTCGAGGCAGACGGACAGAAGTACTTCAACGAGCGTCCCATCTCCACTCAGCAGTCGGCATGGGTATTCGTGTCGCAGCTGCGTCAGAACCTGCCCGATGCAGTAGGTGGCGTGCTGTGGTTCGGTACAGACGATGCCAACATGACCGTCTACACCCCGATATACTGCTGCACCGACATTGTGCCCGACGTCTACAAGGATGGCATCGATGGAGCAGGGGAGACCTCATTCTCCTTCAACAGCGCATTCTGGGTGATGAACTGGGTAGCCAACATGGTCTATCCGCGCTACGACCTTATGATCGACGACGTGCGTGCCATACAGTCAGGACTTGAGGACAACTACCTTGCATCGCAGAAGAGTGTGGAAGATGCAGCAGTGAAGCTGCTGGAGTCTGACCCCGAGGCAGGACGTGCATTCCTCACACAGTACAGTGTCAAGGTGTCCGAAGATGCCATAAGCACATGGCGCAAGCTGGGCGAGTACCTCGTAGTGAAGTACAACGACGGCGTCATCAAGCGCATGCCGACAGACAACCAGATAGGCCGCAGCACCAAGCAGCCCGAACGTCCGCTGGTACGTCCAGGATTCCCAGAGGAGTTCAAGAAGGAGATTGCACGCCAGACAGGCGACAGATATAAGGTATACGACATCGTGCATTGATTTATTAACTTAAAATAAACGGTGGAAATTCATAGAACCCACCTAAACTCTTATAGATATGGAAAACAAAGAATTGCTTGAACAAGTGACAGCGCGTGCCAACGAGTGGCTCACGCCTGCCTACGACCAACAGACACAGGCTGACGTCCGTAGGATGCTCGACAATCCCGACAAGGCCGAACTTATAGACAGCTTCTACCGCGACCTCGAGTTCGGTACAGGCGGACTGCGTGGCACCATGGGTGCAGGTACCAACCGCATGAACATCTACACCGTGGGCAGAGCCACACAGGGATTTGCCAACTACCTGAACCGCAACTTCAAGTCGCGTAGCCAGATAACCGTTGTCGTGGGCCATGACTGCCGCAACAACAGCCGCCTCTTTGCCGAGACAGTGGCAGACATATTCTCTGCCAACGGCATCAGGGTGCTCCTCTTCGAGAGCCTCCGACCGACACCGGAGATCTGCTATGCCATTCGCCGCTATGGTGCACAGGGTGGTGTCAACGTCACTGCCAGCCATAACCCGAGGGAGTACAACGGCTACAAGGCCTATTGGGAGGATGGTGCACAGGTGCTGGCTCCGCACGACACGGGCATCATCGACGAGGTGAACAAGGTGCAGCCTGCCGACGTGAAGTACCAGGGCAACAAGGAACTGATAAAGCTCATTGGCGGTGAGACCGACTACGACTACATGACAGCCGTTCGCGAGGCTATGGTCGATCAGGACGTCATACTGCGCCACAAGGACCTGAACATCGTCTATAGTCCTATGCACGGCACAGGTCGCGTCATCGTGCCGCTGTGTCTGCGCAGCTGGGGATTCCAGAACATCAATGTCGTGCCCGAGCAGATGGTCATCGACGGCAACTTCCCCACAGTGGTAAGTCCTAACCCCGAGAATGCCGAGGCTATGACGCTGGGCATAAAGCTCGGCACCAAGCTCAATGCCGACCTTGTGATTGCTTCCGACCCCGATGCCGACCGACTTGCCATAGTCTGCCGCGACAACAAGGGACAGTGGATCATCGTCAATGGCAACCAGACGGCAATGATCTTCTTCTACTACATCATAAAGAACAAGATTGCACTGGGACAGCTCAAGCCTACCGACTTCATGGTAAAGACCATTGTGACAACCGAAGTCATTGCCGAGATAGCACGACGCAACAACGTCGAGCTGCGCGACTGCTACACTGGCTTCAAGTGGATAGCTCATGAGATTGCCGTGTCCGAAGGCAAGCAGAAGTACATCGGTGGCGGTGAGGAGAGCTTCGGCTTCCTGCCCTACGACAAGGTGCGCGACAAGGATGCTCCAGCCTCTATCTGCCTCATCTGCGAGATTGCTGCATGGGCAAAGGACAACGGACGCACACTCTACGATGTGCTCGTCGACATCTATCGCGAGTATGGCTACTCCAAGGAGTTCACCGTCAACGTCGTCAAGCCAGGACGCACAGGTGCACAGGAGATACAGCAGATGATGGACAACCTGCGCAACAATCCGCCTAAGCAGCTGGCTGGTTCGCCGGTGCGTACGGTCAAGGACTATAAGACATTGAAGCAGACTGTCGACGGCAAGGTGAGCGACCTCACCATGCCTGCTACGTCGAACGTGCTGCAGTTCTTTGCCGAGGACGGCACCAAGGTATCTGTCCGTCCGTCGGGAACAGAGCCTAAGATAAAGTTCTACATCGAGGTCAAGGGCCACATAGACAGCGTTGCCGATATGGATGCTGCCAATGTCGCTGCCGACAAGAAGATTGAGGCTGTCCGCGAGGCACTCGGCATCTGAGTCGTCAGCATCAGCTGACATACCATAAACAGTCGTATCCCCAGTCTGCACTGCGCAGGCTGGGGATACTCGTCTTATAGGGTGTTGGAAGCAGGGAAGGGTGATAAAAGTCCGTCCCTTTAGGGAAGGATTTAGGAAAGGCTTCT
>CAYXLA010000112.1:0-6999 GCA_964465765.1 uncultured Bacteroidaceae bacterium
AGTTTGTCGCACTATCGCGATAAGTTTTCCGAGCCTTCGCGAAGCGTTAAAATCGCCCTCTCCTATTCCGTTTTAGAACACTTTGAGCCCCTATTTTAGGCATCGCGAGGGCCTCATTTTTAACACTTCGGACTCTGCGTTAAGATTCGTTTACAATTGGTACGTTAACATACTTTACACTTTCATGCACTCCATTTGCCCCTGTCCTTCATGTATGTACCTCTTCGAGGCACGGGTGGTGAAGTTCTTGGGACCCCAGTCTGCGCTGCGCTTAGACTGGGGTTATGCAGAATTGTGTCCCGCTGGGACACCACGTCCTCTCAACACCTTTCACATAACACATAACACGTGACATGGTCCTATGGCGCGTGTACCTCTCCGAGGCACTGGGAGGGGTACATTCACTACCCCAGTCTGCGCTGCGCTTAGGCTGGGCTTACTCATTAGTGTACCTCTCCGAGGCACCACGTCCTATAGCGTAGACACACTCACAATATCACATATCCAATAGATATCCAATCACGCCGTGGCAAGTCTCATCTCAATGTACAGCCACACGACTGTGAAGCACATGTCAGAGCCTGCATACCCTATAGATGTCCAATCCTGCTGTGGTGCCTCGAAGAGGTACACTAGCTAGTAACCCCAGACTAAAGGAACGCAGTGACTGCAGTCTGGGGTAAAAGTACGCCTCCTACCCAGTGCCTCGGAGAGGTACACGCGCCATAGGACATGCATAGTCCAACCTCCAACACCGCACCGCAGGTGCGAAAATCCGTCTAAGTTCCGTCTAAGTTCCGCGGACCATAAAACAATCAGCGGACTATGAACGTGTTGCGTGAAACGTGTATGTATACCACGGCATGATGTGCGCTCTGTCTCGAAGGGACGAGCCTGCAAAGCCTCGTGATGACTAGGTCATCTTCTTGTCGGAAGCAGAGAATTATTCCACTCGTTTGCAGTCTCCGTACTTATTCCTACAATTGCCGAAGGGACGGAGCTTTGTTTTATATAGCTGCGAATTATGCGCCGCCGAAGATTGGGCGAAGTTCCGTCTTGCTGTTTCTGCGGCACGTGGTCGGAGATTGTTTAGGGGGCTTTATGAAGGCGGTGTGGCACATTTTTGCGTATCTTTGCCTTGAAATATAAGGTGGGTTCTACAGATTCCCACCGTAATGGAATAATATATTAACCAATCAATTTATAGAACCCACCTTAAAACGGGAAGATTTATGGCATTGAACTCAAGGAGAATAGAGATTCTGAAGATGATACGCGAGGACGGACACGCGAAGGTGCAGGCGCTGAGCCAGATATTCGGCGTGAGCGAAGTGACTATCCGTCAGGACCTGGAAGAGCTGGAGAAGCTGAACCTCGTGCAGCGTGAGCACGGCGGGGCGTTCCTGAAGGACTTCGGCAACATCGTGAGGACTGGCAAGGTGTTCAACCAGACGAACATGGCGGAGAAGCAGGAGATTGCCAAGAAGGCGGCGGCACTGGTCAACGAGGGCGATGTGATTATCCTCGACTCTGGCTCGACGACGACGGAGGTGGCGAAGCTGCTGACGGGGATGAAGCAGATTACGGTGATTACGAATGCCATAAACATCGCGATCATTCTGGGCGAGAACCCGGGCATCACGCTGATAATGACCGGCGGTGAGTTTAAGGCGCCGACGCTGAGCCTCACGGGCGACATCACGGCACAGACGCTCAGGCAGCTGCATGCGGCGAAGCTGTTTCTCGCCACGGCAGGCATCTCGCCGACAATGAACCTCACCTACCCCAGCCTGAGCGACCTGATCGTGAAGAAGACGATGATTGCAATATCGGACAAGGTGTATCTCGTCGCCGACAGTCATAAGATGAACCAGTCGGCTTTCGCCGCATTGGGACCAATATCGATGGTCGACGCCTTCATCACCGACAGCTTCATCACGGAGGAGGACATCGCTAACCTGCACGCCGTACATCCCAAGCTGGAAATTATGTGACGGCGCGGTACGCGTCTGGATTAAAATAGTCCGCTGAACTTAAACGGAACTTAGACGGAATTGGTGCCTTGCGGCACGTAAAACGAAACACGTTACATGGTCCTATGGCGCGTGTACCTCTCCGAGGCACCATATTATTAAACACAAAGCCTCACCCCGACCCTTCCCTTCAGAAGCCTTTCCTAAATCCTTCCCTAAAGGGACGGACTTTTATCACCCTTCCCTTCAGGGGAGGGCTGGGGTGAGGCTTTCCTTCCCTTTAGGGGAGGATTTAGGAGAGGCTTCACGCTTCACGTTCATGTCCTGCTGTGGTGCCTCGAAGAGGTACATTATATGGCTAACCCCTGACTAAGGGAACGCAGTGACCGCAGTCTGGGGTATTGGACGCACCCAGCATGTGCCTCGAAGAGGTACTTACATAGAGGACTGGTAATATCACGCTTCACGCTTCACGCAACACGGTGCCGTCGGCACCATATGAGGTACATACATATAGGACATGAATATCCCCACCTATTTTCTACTGAGCCACCATATCCTCTTAATATCTTTCACGCTAAAGGACCATGAAAACACAAAACATAACACACAGCACGCGAAACGTAACACTTTCGTAGAGGTCTCGTCGCAAGAAAAAAATATCACATTAAAATACTCTTTTTTATCTATTTTTACCGGCAGACTTTGTAGCTTTGCATCTTATTATTAATATCACAAACAAAAAAATCACGGATTGTTTTTTACGTTAGGAAACGTAAAACGAATGAAAACTATGAGAGATTTTCTAACAGGAATGTTTGCATTGCTGCTAATGGGCAGCTTGTTTGCATGTTCGGACGACAATGACGATGAAGTGAGTATAAACACTCCTTCCGCCGAGGAATTCAACATCAATGACGGTGGTACAGGCGTCACCTTCGATCAGGAGGCGGTGATTGTGGGCGTCAACGGCGATGACGCTTCCGACATAGGAATATCGCTGATGTATCTGCTCACCGACATTCAGTCGAAAGTGACGGAGAACACCAAATTGCTGATTGTGCCGGAGCTCTCCAGCAAGTACGAGACCGCCATCAAGACTGTTTACGAGAACGGAGGCATTGTAGGCGTAACCAATCCTTCCCAATCACAAATCTCAAAATGGTTCAAGGAGGTAGACTGGGAAAACGGGTTTATACCCAACAATGTTGACGATGCGCTGATGTTCTCTTTTGGCAAAGGATTCCACTGCTGCGTGGTTTATGGTCCCGATAACAAAGCGGTGGCCGTCGACTCGTTGGCTGCGTCAAAGATGATTGACAAGGATTCGGAAGACTTTATCTTCAAGCCGCTGCTGGAAAAGGAGGAGCAAGTGGTTGCCGAAGACGTGTCGAATCGCACCAGCTCTGACGGATCGGATGTATGGACGGACTACGAGACTTCCAAGTATCCCGAAGTGTACTCTTATCTGAGCTCGTGGGTGAGATCGGTGAACAAGAGTTTCGAGGAGAAGGACGTCGTTACTGAAGAAGAGGCAGATGCGGTGAAAAGACTCTTTGCACAGACGCGTGGAGAAAAAGCAGCGAACGACGTGTCGACGTTGTTTGCAAAATATCCCTACTCCATTGTCCTTTCGTTTGATGCCAACGAGGAGATTCGCGAGGTGCTGTGGTCGGATGCCGACCGAATAAAGGGCCATGGCGCTGTCAGCATTGACCTGAATATCTACCAGATTCACTGTTATGACGAGGCACCCGGTGCTGGCGACTATTATCTGGTAAGCATGTCGGCAGGCTTGCAAAGCGAGGACATGTATAGAGGAAAATGGGTGAACAAGCATGGTGGCGTTTGGACTCGTCTCTGCGGTTATTATGCCAAGAGTTTTGCTGTGGATTGCATCCCATGGAATTATTCTACAGACGCGCCCTATACCAACGAAGATGTGGAGACAATAGGCTCAACTTCGCCTGAGACCACTGTAGGCCAGACAGTTTACACCACCAGCTCTTCGTTCAGCCTGAACATTGGCGGATCTGTCTCTGCAGGAAAGAATTTGAAGGACGATGGTGGAAAATTCCTTAATGGAGGTGTCACCGTCTCTGGCGGTTGGTCGTGGACAGACAGCAAGAGCCGTGAGATCTCTGATACCGACATCAGCAACACCAGCGGTTTCTACGCCATCAACGGCATAGCACGACCCATCAGCAAAGTGGGCTGGAAGATGACGTTCAACAATCTGCCTTATTTCCAATGGTCACAGTCGTGTGGTATCAACGAGGGCAATTCACAGACCTACCGTTCCACCAACTATCTGGATGCCAATTGGATTTGGCATGCGAAGAATGTGAAGGACAATGTGAGATCGCAGATTCTCTGTATTAAGGTACGTACCCAGGCCACGTATGGAACATTGAGCTTCTTCACTACAAAAAGTGATTTGAAAGAGAAGACATTCAACAAGTTTGGCGCTTTCGAGCACGTGTTCTTCCTGGAGCCTATCAGCCATGACAGATGTGGTACACTTACCATTGAGAACGACTTTGAGGACGATACAGCCATCACTTCTATACAGGTATATAAATATGAATCTAGTTTTTATGTAACACCCAAGTTGGTTTGGAGTACCTCGAACACCGTCATACCGGGCAAGTCTGTCACCACCTCGGCATTGAAGACGGCTGATACTTATGTTATTTACTTCACGACCAATACGGGCAAGAAGTATAAGTATAGCAAGAAATCAACAGGAAAGACGATTGAGCTGGGAGCGGAAAATTACGTTTACAGTAGTACTGACTTTGAAGATGTAACCCCTAATGAGTAAAAATCACATACAGTGAACCCCGTGCCAGCAATGGCTGGAACAAAGGGTTCGGCTGTATGACACACAAAAAAGACATATTAATTATGAAAACAAGCATGAACTTTCTGACAAAACTGTTCGCAACACTGTTCGTCTTCAGTATGTGGGCATGCTCGGATGACGACGATGACATTATTGTATCAACTCCATCATCGGTCGATTTCAACATCAACAGATCTACTCCGAATGTGACTTTCGATAAAGAAGCAGTGGTGATGGGAGTCAATGGCGATGATGCCCTGAACGTGGCAATATCCTTGTGCTATCTGATCCCCAACTTCACAGCGGAGGTTACAGAGAACACCAAGTTGCTCATTGTGCCGGAACTCTCACAGGAATATGAGAAGGAAATCACAACGGTCTATAACAACGGAGGTGTCATTGCGGTGACCGATCCTTCACAAGACCAACTTACAAAATGGTTTGATGCAAACGATTGGGAGTCGGGCATCGTTCCGGCAAATGTGGACGACGCACTCATATTCTCTTTCAGCAATGGTTTCCACTGCTGTCTGGTTTACGGACCGGACGACAAGAATGTGATTGTCGACACAACAGCCGACAACGACACAGTCGAGCAGGAATCCTCAACCAATGCCGACACCTCTGATGACGGAGTGGAATACATCTGGATTGATTTCCAGAACCCACAATATCCGGAAGTGTACAACTATCTGAGCCCCTGGATAGACGTCGTAAACAAGGACTTCGAAAAGGCCGGTATAACGGAAGATGAGGCGGAAAGCGTAAAGCAGCAATTCCTGCAGACCCGCGCTGACGACAGCAGCCAGATGCTTGATGTCTCTCAGGTATTTGCACGATATCCTTATTCCATCATCGCTCCTTTCACCGCAAACGCAATGGTTCGTTGGTTGGCAGGAAACTCAAATCCGGACGTCATCAAAGGTACAGGTGCTGTAACCGTCAGCTTCAACATTTATCAGATACACTGCTACGAGGATCAGCCGGGTGCAGGCGACTATTATCTGGTGAATATGACTGCCGGTTTGGCAAGTGCGGATATGTATAAAGGTAAATGGTGGAACCAGCATTCAGGAACCTATGTCCGCATCTGCGGCCTTTATGCAAAAGAGTTTGCTGTGGTATGCATGCCTTATCATCAGCCAAGCAAAACCGTCATGCTCGCCCCATACTCCTCCAAAGACGTTGAGCTTTTGGAAACGCCCAAACCTCTGACAACAGTGGGAAAGACACAATATGACGACAGCTTCACGTTTGGAGTTGACGCTTCCCTTTCGGTATCTGGTGGTACCAATGTATTGTTGACCCCATATTTTGAGGTCAAGCCCAGCATCTCCCTTGGTTGGAAATGGACTGAGTCGACTGTTCGCGGCATCTCCGATACCGACATCCGCAACATCTCGGGTGCCACCACCGTAAATGGCACTACCGTCAGCACAGTGGGATGGAGAATGTTGTTCAACAACCTGCCCCAGTTCCAATGGTCACAGGATTATGGCTTCAACGAGGGCAACTCTCTGACTTACCGTTCCACCAATTATCTGCACGCCAACTGGGTATGGCATCAGAAGGATGTGAAGGACGACTCCACCGAAGACCCAATCACCATCCGTGTACAGACAGAGGCTACATATGGAGCGATGAGCTTCATCAGCACAGAAGCTGATTTGCAGGAGAAGACCTTCAGATACGGATGCATCGACCATTATATCAATCTGAAGCCTTTCAGCCGTGACAGATGCGGAACGATCACTCTGGAGAACAACTTCACCGACAAGACAGCCATCACGGAAATCGAGATCTATAAGAAGAAGAGCGATGGTAGCGACGGTGATTTGGTATGGTCTACCGACAATACCCTCAAGCCCACAAAGAAAGTTACCACACCGGCTTTGAGAGTTGCTGACAAATACATTGTCTATTTCACTACCAATACAGGCAAGAAGTACAAATACAGTACTTATCCTGCATTGACGATTGAGTTAGGAATGGCAAACAACATCTACAGCAAGGTCAACTTCACCGAGGTCAAGTAAATAGGACTGGTGATTCCACAAAAAAAGGTCCGGCAAGCTCAACAGCCTGCCGGACTTTTTTTGTGTTAGCTCGAAATGAAGCTCTAATGTTGGATCAGTAGAAATATTGTGGGGACAATGAAATCTGTTCATATCCTGTGGCGCG
>CAYXLA010000113.1:0-6959 GCA_964465765.1 uncultured Bacteroidaceae bacterium
TTGGTCATGCCACCATGTTCTGCACTATGTCTGTCGCAGCAGGCACAAACACCCCGCCTAGTTGCTTTACTATGTCGTAGAGCACAGAGTCGTCGGTGTTGATGATTTCTGTGTCGCCCTCGATAAACTCAAGCACACACATCACCAGACTGGCAAAAAGCACATACTTGATAGCTCCAAGTCCTGCTCCAAGCCAACGGTTTATCCATCCCAGCGAGACTACCGACATCAGCTTGGTCAATGCAAACGCCACGATGGCAAATGCCACAGGCACAGCCAGCCATATAAGTACGAAAGCAATGACCTGTGCTGCCGTCATCGAGTCGGTAACTGTGGAGTAGAGCTTGTCTGCCAACGCGCCATACATGGCACGTGCTACCACCAAGCCGACGATAAGTCCTAACAGCGAAGCCAGCTGGTTGATGAAGCCCGCCATATAACCACGGACTACACCGACCACTAGCACCACAATCAGTATGATATCTACTACAGCCATCAGAGAGTCTGCTTTACTTCCACAACCTCGAATGTCTCTATCACGTCACCTACCTTCAGGTCGTTGCATGCCGTCAGACTGATACCGCATTCAAAGTTAGTACCAACCTCCTTGACATCATCCTTGAAGCGCTTCAAAGCGTTAATATTGCCCGTGAAGACGACAATACCGTCCCTGATGATACGTGCCTTGTCCGTGCGCTTAACCTTTCCGGTCTTCACCATAGCTCCAGCCACAAGGCCTACCTTACTGATGTTGAAGACTTCACGCACATCGAGTGTAGCGGTGACCTGTTCCTTCTGCGTCGGTGCAAGCATACCCTCCATTGCCGACTTGACCTCGGCTATGGCATCGTAGATGATAGAGTACTTGCGTATGTCAACACCATCCTGCTCTGCCATCTTGGAGGCTGCTGCCGACGGACGAACCTGGAAGCCAACGATGATGGCATCCGATGCTGCAGCCAACGTGACATCCGATTCCGATATCTGTCCTACGCCCTTGTGTATGACGTTGACCTGTATCTTGTCTGTTGTGAGCTTTATCAGTGAGTCACTAAGTGCTTCTACCGAACCATCGACATCACCCTTGACGATGATGTTCATCTCATGGAACTCGCCCTTAGCCAGACGACGTCCAATCTCATCGAGAGTCAACGTCTTCTGTGTACGCAGTCCCTGCTCACGCTGAAGCTGCTCACGCTTGTTGGCTATCTCGCGTGCTTCCTGGTCTGTATCGAACACATGGAATGTGTCACCTGCTGCAGGGGCACCGTTCAATCCGAGTATCAGCGCCGGTTCAGACGGCCCTGCCTTCTCCATACGCTGGTTGCGCTCGTTGAACATTGCCTTCACACGACCATAGTTGGCACCTGCCAGCACTATGTCGCCTACCTTCAGCGTTCCGTTCGATACCAGTACGGTAGCCACATAACCACGTCCCTTGTCCAGCGACGACTCTATTATAGAACCTGTTGCCTTGCGGTTGGGGTTAGCCTTGAGGTCGAGCAGTTCGGCTTCGAGAAGCACCTTCTCCATAAGCTCAGGCACACCTGTGCCTTGCTTTGCCGATATGTCCTGCGACTGATACTTGCCGCCCCAGTCCTCAACGAGGAAGTTCATTGCTGCCAACTCTTCCTTTATCTTGTCAGGATTAGCTCCTGGCTTGTCTATCTTGTTGATGGCAAAGATTATAGGTACGCCGGCTGCCGTAGCATGGTTTATTGCCTCCTTTGTCTGCGGCATCACGCTGTCGTCGGCTGCTACGATGATGATTGCTATATCCGTAACCTTGGCACCACGGGCACGCATGGCAGTAAATGCCTCATGTCCAGGAGTATCAAGGAACGTAATCTTGCGTCCGTCATCGAGAGTCACGTTATATGCACCGATGTGCTGGGTGATTCCTCCAGCCTCACCAGCGATGACGTTCGACTTACGTATGTAGTCAAGCAGTGATGTCTTACCGTGATCGACATGTCCCATCACCGTCACTATAGGAGCACGCGGAGTCAAGTCTTCCTCCTTGTCAGGAGCTTCGTCGACAGCCTGTGCCACCTCTGCACTGACATACTCGGTGTTATATCCGAACTCTTCTGCCACAAGGTTTATGGTCTCGGCATCCAAGCGCTGGTTTATCGACACCATGACGCCAATGCTCATGCACGTTGCTATGACCTGCGTCACAGGCACATCCATCATTATAGCCAGCTCATTGGCAGTCACGAACTCGGTAATCTTCAGTACTTTGCTCTCTGCCATCTCCTGGCTTTCCTGCTCATGCAGTCGCTCCGATGCCAGTTCGCGCTTCTCCTTGCGGTACTTCACACCTTTGCTCTTGGTCTTCGTGGTCAGACGTGCCAGCGTTTCCTTTACCTGCTTTGCTACATCCTCCTCGTTGACTTCCTTCTTCAATGGCCCTTTCTTGCCGAAGCGGTCTCTACCACCCTTCTTTCCTGAGCCATTATCAATAGGACGGTCACCGCCGAATCTCTTACCACCTTGCTGACGGTCGTCGTTTCCGCGGTCATTGCCTCTTATACTGCTCGACACGCTATTGATGTCGACCTTCTCCTTGTTTATACGCTGGCGTTTCTTCTTGCCGCCCTGACTGTCATCGCCATTGGCAGCATTGTTGCCACCCTGGCCACCATCATGACGAATCTCATGTATCAGTGTCTCCTTCAGCTGGCGACGTTGGTCGGCACGCTGGCGGTCTCTCTCTTCCTGCTCACGCTTACGTTCTTCCTTCGATTTCCTCTTAGGACGCGTAGAGAGGTTTATGGCATCGAGGTCAATCTTACCTATGACATTGATGCCTGTTTCTATATTCTCGTTGTGCAGGCGGAAGACTCCATTGTCCTTATCCACTTCACCCATCTTCTCTGTCTCCGTCTGCTTCGGTGTCTGCACAGGTGCAGGCTTAGGCTCTTCAGCTTTAGGCTTCTCTGGTTGGGGCTTCTCTGCCTGAGGTTTCTCAGTCTTAGGAGCTGTAGTGGTGACAGTAGCCACTGGTTCTGGCTTCTTCACTTCCACCTTAGCTGTCTCAACAGGTGCCTCCACTGGCTTGGTTGCCTCTGGCTTAGCTGGTGCAGGAGTTGCCTCTTTAGGCTGCACTGGAGGTGTTTCTACTTTGGCAGTAGCTTCGCTCGTTGCAGGCTTCACAGCAGAATGGTTCTTGCCTATCTGAGACAAGTCAATCTTCCCGATGAATACGGGACGTTTCACCTCCGTGACATCTGCACTGGCGCTTGCAGCCGGCCTTGACTCTGGCGCAGTCGCAGCCTGACTCTTTGCCTGTTCCTTCTTCTGACGGTTCTGGATGAATTTCTCCGACCTGTCTTTCAAGTCCTTGTCTTTGCTGAATTCTTTCTTCAGCAGGTCGAATTGCTCATCCGTGATTTTGGTGTTGGGGTTAGCCTCAACGGTAAACCCCTGCTTCTCCAGGAACTCCACGGCAGTGGCAATTCCGACATTCAAATCTCTTGTAACCTTATTTAATCTTATAGTCATATCTCTGTTTTAATGTGTTAATGTGCCTCTTCGTTGTTGCTGTCAACTAATGTGCCAATACCGGGTGTAGCCGCATCAACACATTGAGACTTCAAATAATGTCGGGAATCATTCCTCGAACTCTTTTCGGAGCACGTTCAGCACCTCGTCGACCGTTTCCTCTTCCAGGTCGGTCTTCTCGATGATCATGTCGCGCGGAGCGTTCAGCGCACTCTTGGCTGTCTCTATGCCGATAGACTTGAATGCGTCGATTACCCATCCGTCGATCTCATCGCGGAACTCATCCAGATAGATGTCCTCATCCTCCTCGGCTGTATTGCTATTGTCAAGCTCGCGGAATACGTCGATGGTGTATCCTGTCAGCATGCATGCCAGCTTGATGTTCAGACCGCCCTTGCCGATTGCCAGAGACACCTCTTCGGGCTTGAGATATACCTCAGCCTTGTGTTCTTCCTCATTGAGTTTGATTGACGTGATCTTTGCAGGGCTCAGTGCACGCTGGATGAACAGCTGCATGTTCTGCGTGTAGTTGATGACGTCTATATTCTCGTTGCGCAGTTCACGCACGATGCCATGTATACGGCTACCCTTGACACCGACACATGCTCCTACTGGGTCTATGCGGTCGTCATAGCTCTCTACGGCAATCTTGGCACGCTCGCCAGGGATGCGGGCAATCTTCTTTATCGTTATCAGTCCGTCGTTGATCTCAGGCACCTCTATCTCAAACAGTCTCTGCATGAACATAGGCGAGATGCGGCTCAGTATGATCTTCGGATTGTTGTTCTTGTTCTCTACTCTATCCACCACTGCACGCACGGTCTCGCCTTTGCGGTAGAAGTCACTCGGAATCTGCTCTGTCTTAGGCAGCAACAGCTCGTTTCCTTCTTCGTCGAGCAGCAGCATCTCTTTCTTCCATATCTGATAGACCTCGGCAGTGATGATTGTTCCCACCTTGTCAACGTACTTATTATATATGGCATCCTTCTGCAACTCCAGTATCTTCGATGCCAGTGTCTGGCGCAGGTTCAGTATGGCACGACGGCCGAACTTGGCAAAGTTCACCTCATCGGTGAACTCCTCACCTTCCTCATACGACTCATCCTCCTTGCGTGCGTCCGACAGCGATACCTGCAGATTGGGGTCTGTCACCTCACCATCGGCAACGACAGTACGGTTACGGCGTATCTCGAGGTCGCCCTTGTCGGGATTCACGATGACGTCATAGTTCTCGTCCGACCCGAAGAGCTTGGCAATCACACTGCGGAAACTCTCCTCGATGACACTCACCAATGTCGTACGGTCAATATTCTGCGAATCCTTGAACTCCTTGAAGGTATCCACCAGACTCACTACATCTTCTTTCTTAGCCATATTTAAAACAAGTATTTAGTATATTTCACGTTATTGTAATCGAAGTCCCTGTCTACGTCCACCAGCTTAGGACGCTTAGCTTCGGGAAGTTTCACCTTCTGTTGTTCTGTCACCACGAAGTGCGTGGCATCTGCTTCCTTAAGTGTTCCGCGCACCTTCTTGCCGTCGGCAGTCAACACTTCAACAGGGCTACCCACATGACAGACATACTGTTCCAGTACCTTGAATGGCTGTCCTACACCTGCCGAGCCTACCTCAAGCTCATAGTCCTCGACATCACGGTCGAGCCTGCTGTTGACGTAGTCACTCAGGTCGGCACAGTCCTCTATCCACACGCCGTCCTTGTGGTCTATCTCCACCACAATCTTGTTGTCAGCATCCACAGTCACGTCGACCAGGAAGTAATCCTTGTCCTTAAGCCACTCGGACACGATGTCCTTTACCTTTTCTTTGTCTATCATATTGGTTTTGCAAAAATAAATAAAGAAGCTCGTAAAAACAAAGAAGGAGCTTGACAGCCCCTCCTCACAATTCATCTTCCGTGTGCAAAAGTACGGACTTTTCTTATTCCTACAAAAATAAATGGCACTAAAACAATGGACAACAGCAAAAAGCCGTGCTTCTGCATTCCAGCATAATCACTGTCGTCGTGCCGCCCAAAGCTCGACAGAGTTCACAAGGTTCTGCCAGAGGATGTAGCATCCTGGACCTACGGAGGCGACAGGATTGAGGTAGGTGTAGGTAATCCAGATGGCAAAGGCGGTGTTCTTCTGCCCCAGTGCCTGTCCGGCATCGATGGAGCTGCCATAACGATAGCCGATGAGCTTGCCTATGGCGAACTGCAGCAAGCAAAGCAACAACGAGCCTATGGCTATCCATCCCAGCAGTGCAGGAGTGGCATCGCTATGGACTATGTTCTTCACCGTGGTGCCGGTGACTATTGCCAGCGACATGCCCCACAGGTAGAAGCCAAGGTCGGGTATAGAGGTGATGCGCTGTTGCAGGCGCGGCAGGAAGCGACGCACTATCCATCCCAGCAGCAGCGGCAGTACGAGCACGAGGCACACCTTGTTCATTATGATGAAGAAGGCTGTCCAGAACGTAAGGTGGGCTTCCTTCTCTATCAGCGGGAAGAAGGTGGGTATGAGTGCCGCCGTGACGAAGCTGGAGAGGAACGTATAGGTGGTCATGGAGTTGAGGTTGCCGCCTATCTTCACGGTTATGACAGCTGCTGCTGCCGCCGTAGGACCTATTATGCAGGTCAGTATGCCTTCCCACAGTATCTTCTGTGAGGCAGACAGCTGTGCGAAGAGTATTATCGCGACCACAGCTACCGTAAGCAACACCTGAAACAAGATTACCCAGAGGTGCCACATCTGCGGACGCATGCGGTGGAAGTCGACCTTGCAAAAGGTGACAAACAGTATCAGGAACATGAACAGTGGCAGTATGCTGTCGAAGAGAGGTTCTAACATACGCGAGGCAGCATCGAGTGCTGGCGTGTAGGCGAACGTCAGGTAAGCCACCGTACCGATAACCATTGCCGAGGGCAGCGTCCAGTTCTTGAGGAACGTAATCAGTCTCATAGGGCACAAAGGTACATAGCATTTTGTTCCACCGTTTTTGTTTGCAGATAAAAATAAAAGCATCTACCTTTGCGCCAACTTCTGCTTTCGGGTGTAAACCCATGTGGAAGTTACGCAAGAAGTGGCTGCTCGGATGGTGGAATCGGTAGACACGAGGGACTTAAAATCCCTTGGCTATTGCAGCTGTGTGGGTTCAAGTCCCACTCCGAGTACTTGAAGTGACAATCGTCGAGAGCTCAGGCTTATGGCCTGGGCTCTTGTTGTCTATGCACGAAGCTACAGCTTTCCCATCCAAGCATATAGCCAAAGTCGTCGTAGAGTATACCCGAAGTCATCTTAGAAGTTATACGAAGTCGTCTCACATCGAACGTTGTGAATGCTCATATCGAACGTTGTGAATGCTCACATCGAACGTTGTGAACGCTCACATCGAACGTTGTGAATGCTCATATCGAACGATGTGAGAGGACTTTGGTTAACTCTTCGAACGAT
>CAYXLA010000114.1:0-6839 GCA_964465765.1 uncultured Bacteroidaceae bacterium
AAGGCAACATATACATTGAAGAGACTGTGATTTCATCTGAACATCTTATCCATGAGTACACTCACTTATGGGACAGAGTTGTACAACAAAGGAATCCTAGACTTTGGCAAAGAGGTGTAGAGTTGATGAAGCAAACCTCATTGTGGAATGAAACCCTTAATGATGCCAACTATGGAAGAAAATGGCAATCAATGAATCTTACACAAGAAAGATTGGATAATCTTATTGCTTCAGAGGTTCATGCAAGGTTCACTGGAGGAACTCGAAAGACTATCAGCACTTCGAGAAATAAAAAGAGAAGGAAAGAGAACTGCGCTACCGAAAATAGTACGTACCTTCGCAGTGATTTTGGTGCTCGTAGCTTCAGACTGAGGCATACGGGTGAAAAGGGAATCAGATGAGAATTCTGAGCAGACACCGCTGCTGTGAGCTCCGCATCATGTCCTCGATATTCTTTGCCACTGTTCATCAGGAACGGGAAGGCATCGTGGATGGAGCAAGCCAGAAGACCTGCCAATATCGTTAGTTTTAGGGCTTTCGGGTAATAAGAGCCGCGGACACACTGCTTTCTGATGTTCTCCCTGTCAAGAAGAAGACACCTCTCATGAGGTTGTGAGGCGTGGGACTTCATGGATTTCTTTGCATTCCGTCGCGTTCTTTTCCGAAGCTATTGCACGACTTCTTTAGGAACGGGATGGAGAGATGAAGCCACAACTGCTGATTGGAGGATTGAATTCTGGGAGTGGGAAGACCACTTTCACTATGGGCTTTCTGCGAGTCTTGCGCAAACAAGGCCTGCAGGTCCAACCTTATAAGTGCGGTCCAGACTACATCGACACGCAGTTTCATTCACTGGCGACAGGCCATCAGTCGGTCAACCTCGACACGTGGCTTGCTTCGGAAGAGCACGTCAAACACATCTATGCCAAGTATGGAAAGAATGCCGATGCCTGCATTACTGAAGGCGTCATGGGCGTATTCGACGGATACAGCCGCATGAAGGGAAGCAGTGCAGAGATAGCAATGTTGCTCGACATTCCGGTGGTGCTTGTGGTCAATGCCCGCTCTACTGCCTACACCGTAGCCTCACAAATCTATGGAGTGAAGCAGTTCTGTCCACGGATGAAGCTGGCAGGAGTGGTGTTCAACCAGGTATCTTCGCCCAACCATTATGTTTTCCTTAAGGATGCTTGCATGGATGCAGGGGTGGAGTGCTTCGGCTATCTGCCCAAGTTTGAGGGGTTGGAGATTCCTTCACGCCACTTAGGATTGACGCTTGGAGTCAAAGAACAGATGGACGAACAGATAGAGATGGCGGCAGGATTGGTCGAAGAATTCGTGGACGTAGGCAGAATATTGGAGCGTTGCAGCTGCGAGCTCAAGGAGTCGCCATGCCTTAAGGCGAAGAAGCAGGCAGGATTGCTGAAGATTGCTGTGGCAATGGATGAGGCTTTCAACTTCGTCTATCGGGAGAACATAGAGCGACTGAAGCAGATGGGCAGTGTGACATTCTTCAGCCCACTGAAGGGAGAAGCTCTGCCAGAAGCAAACCTAATCTATCTGCCTGGAGGATATCCCGAGCTGTTTGCCTCACGACTGCAGAAGCACCGACGGCTGATGAACGGCCTGAGGAAGTATGCCGAGAATGGGGGCAAGATGCTGGCAGAATGTGGAGGCATGATGTATCTCACACGTGTCTTGAATGGCAAGAGGAACCGGAGATATTCCTTCTGCGGCGTGCTGCCACTGGAGTGCACCATGGAGAATGCACGACTGCACCTGGGCTATCGTGAGGTTGTCGACATGAGGGGAAACCATTGGCGTGGACATGAGTTCCACTATTCCGACGTCGTCGGGACAGAAGCATTGCCCTCGGTAGCACGACAATACAACGCACAAGGCAAAGAAGTGAATACTCCACTATATAGATATAAGAACGTGATAGCCGGATACACCCATCTCTATTGGGGCGAGACGGACATCCTGAAATTATGGGAGTGAGGAGAACAATGACAATGAAAAGAATGATGAGAACAGTCTGTGCCGGTCTGGCAATAGCCCTGCTTATGCCATCGTGCCAGAACAAGAAGCAGACAAGTGATGATGCAAGCTTGACAGATAGCGCAGAGACGGAGCTTGCTGCCGACATGATTGTGCCGAAGTATGCGCAAGGATTCAAGGTGACATATACCGACGAGGGCTGTCTGCTCGACATACAAGACCCGCAACGCGAGGAAGGACAGACCTTCCATTACCTACTGACGCCAAGGGGCACCGCTGTGAAGGACGTGCCGGAAGGCTACACTGCGCTGGAAGTGCCCATAAGGAGTGTCATCTGCATGACATCTCTGCAGTTGTCGAACTTCATAAAGTTGGATGAGCTTGACTGCGTGGTGGGAATCACGAGTACGCGACACCTGTTCAACGAGGACATGAACCAGCGGCTGAAAGACGGCCGAACGCACAAGATTGGCATTGAAGGCAACTTCGACAATGAGGTTATCATCGGCGTCAATCCCGATGTCATACTGATCTCACCATTCAAGCGCGGCGGCTATGATGCATTGAAGGAGGTCGGCATTCCCCTTATTCCACACCTTGGATATAAGGAGATGACACCACTGGGACAGGCAGAGTGGATAAAGTTTGTGGGACTACTGATCGGACAGACCGAGAAGGCAAACCGACTGTTTACGGAGATAGAGACGAAGTATAACCAACTGAAGGAGCTGACAGAGAAGGTGACGGAGCGTCCCGTAGTGTTCAGCGGCGAGCTGCGTGGCGGCAACTGGTATGCCGTAGGAGGCAAGAGCTTCCTCGCACAGCTGTTCAAGGATGCCGGTGCAGACTATTTCCTGCCGGACGACGAACACTCTGGTGGCGTGACGCTCGACTTCGAAACCGTGTACAGCCAAGCAGCCAAGGCACAGTACTGGCGTATAGTGAACAGCTATCAGGGGACATTCTCCTACGAAGCATTGAAGGAAGAGGACGGACGCTATGCCGACTTCGATGCCTTCAAGAACAAAGGTGTGGTCTACTGCAACATGCGCGAAGTGCCTTTCTATGAGAGCATGCCGACACATCCTGAGGTGGTGCTGTCGGACTTGATTAAGGTCTTCCACCCGCAGTTACTGCCCGACGATTACGAACCTACATTCTATGCCTTGCTGAAATGAGACGGCCTGTTGCTCTCTCCATGTTGATGCTTGTGGCATCGATCTTCGCTCTGTTCTTTCTGAACCTGCTACTGGGATCTGTGCACATACCAGTCGATTCGGTGTGGAACATACTCTGTGGTGGAGAGGAGGAGAACGTCATCTGGCATAACATAGTATGGAAATCGCGTGTGCCACAGTCACTGACGGCACTGGTTGCAGGAGCAGGACTGGCTGTCAGCGGTCTGCAGATGCAGACAGTATTTCGTAATCCGCTGGCAGGACCGTCTGTTCTGGGCATCAGTTCGGGTGCCAGCCTCGGCGTGGCATTTGTAGTGCTGCTCTCGGGAAGCATAGGAGGTGTGGCATTGAGCACTCTCGGCGTTGTCGGCGAACTGGCTCAGACCGTTGCCGCCATTGCTGGTGCACTGTCGATAATGGCTGTAATCGTCTTTGCCTCACAGAAGGTGCATGGGAACGTGACGTTGCTCATCATCGGTGTGATGATTGGCTATGTGGCAAATGCTGTCATCGGTGTGCTGAAGTTCTTTAGTGTTGAGGAAGACGTGCGTGCCTACGTCATCTGGGGATTAGGCAGCTTTGCACGTGTATCGGGCAACCAGATAACGGTGTTTGTCTGCATCATGGCTGTACTGCTTCCGCTGTCGTTCCTGCTCGTCAAGACACTCAACCTGCTGCTGCTTGGCGATGCCTATGCACGCAATCTGGGACTTAACATCAAGCGTGCACGACTGCTGGTCATAACGTGTTCGGGCGTACTGGTGGCGATAGTCACTGCCTACTGTGGCCCCATAACATTCCTCGGACTGGCGGTTCCACATCTCTGCCGTGGCATCTTCCGCACGTCCGACCACCGCATCCTTATGCCTGCCTCGATGTTTGCAGGAGCTGCCTTGGCACTGCTCTGCAATCTGATAGCACGCATGCCAGGTTTCGAGGGAGCGTTGCCAGTCAACTCGGTGACGGCACTTGTGGGTGCACCTGTGGTCATATCGGTGCTTTTCAAAAGACGACGTAACGAAATGAGCGAATGACACGACAGGGAACCATAGACATCAAGGACCTTTCAATAGGCTATGCAGGCAAGAAGAAGACGACGGTCATTGCCAGCAACATCAATGCTGCAATCTGCAGCGGTGAACTGACATGCCTGCTCGGAGCTAACGGGGTGGGCAAATCAACGCTACTGCGCACACTGTCTGCCTTTCTCCGTCCGCTGGGAGGAGAGATTGACATATTGGGCAAACCATTGAAGGACTATACAGACAAACAGCTGGCAACGGTCATTGGCGTGGTGCTGACAGAGAAATGTCACTTGAGGAACATGACCGTCAGTGAACTCATCGGGATGGGACGAAGTCCATACACAGGCTTCTGGGGTACACTGACACAGAACGATCATCGCATTGTGGAGGATGCCATCTCACTCGTCGGCATCGGCGAACTGAAAGACCGCATGGTGCAGACACTAAGCGACGGAGAACGACAGAAGGTGATGATAGCCAAGGCTCTGGCACAGGAGACCCCCATAATCTTCCTCGACGAGCCTACTGCCTTTCTCGACTATCCCAGCAAAATAGAGATATTGCACCTGCTGCACCGCCTATCACGCGATATGCAGAAGACAGTCTTCCTGTCTACCCATGACCTGGAACTCGCCCTACAGATAGCCGACCAGGTATGGCTCATGGACCGACAGCGTGGTGTACTGACAGGGACACCCGAGGACTTGGCTCTGGATGGCAGTCTTGGCGGATTCTTCCAGCGTAAGGGCGTTGCCTTCGATGCACTGACTGGACTTTACCGCATCGACAGTACATTCCATTCGGAGATACGGCTGGAAGGCAGTGGCACGAAGTATGCAATGGTGCAGAAGGCTCTGCGTCGTAATGGTGTACGTGCATCGTCTGATGTCACGTCGCCGACAACCATCATTGCCGACGACAGCATGGAGGGCTACGTCGTGTGCCATGCCGACGGGAGCAAGATACAGACAAAGACCATCAGGGATTTGCTTGTCGAAGTGGTGTAAACAGCCTGCTAAAGCACGCTTTTATGGTTGCAAAACCATATCTTTGCGCATCTAAACACCACACACTATTATGAACGATGTCATTATTTGCCAAGACTTCGGGTACGATTTGGCAGAAGCCATATCGGCATGCCAACACGACAAGCTGTTTCTGCTGACCGATGAGACCACACACCGCCTATGTCTGCCGCTGGTAGAGAGCACAGGTGCGACTGCCGGAGCAGGAGTCATCACCATCGGAGCCGGCGACGTGAACAAGAACATCGAGACGCTTGCCTCCGTATGGCAGGCCTTGAGCGACGGCGGAGCCAGTCGCAAGTCGCTGCTGATATGTCTTGGTGGCGGCATGGTGACAGACCTTGGCGGCTTCGCAGCCTCGACATTCAAGCGCGGCATACCATATATAAATATACCCACGACACTGTTGGCAATGGTCGATGCAGCTGTTGGCGGCAAGACGGCAATCAACTTCAACGGACTGAAGAACGAGGTCGGCGTGTTCCAGAAGGCAGCATACGTGCTTATGGATACGGAGTTCCTGCGGTCGCTAGACATGCACAACATCCTGTCGGGCTATGCAGAGATGCTGAAGCATGGGCTCATAAGCAATCAGGAGACGCTCAACGAACTGCTGGCATTCGACCTGGACAACATCGACTACGGGCAGTTGAAGCAAATGGTAGGTACTTCGGTGCAGGTGAAGGAAGACATCGTGCGTCAGGACCCACGCGAACAGGGCATACGCAAAGCACTGAACCTCGGACACACAATGGGTCATGCCTTCGAGTCGTTTGCCCTCTCGAGCCAACGTCCTGTACTTCACGGGTATGCCGTGGCATGGGGACTCGTCTGCGAGTTGTATCTCAGCTACATGAAGGCAGGCTTCCCGAAGGACATCATGCTTAAGGTCTGCAGCTTCATACGCAACAACTATGGTGCGTTCTCCTTTACATGCGACGACTATCCAGCACTCTACGAGCTGATGAAGCACGACAAGAAGAACGTGGGAGGCATAATCAACTTCACTCTGCTTGGAAACGTAGGTGACATCAAAATCAATCAGACGGCAGACAAAGAAACTATATACCAAACATTCGATTTCTTCCGCGAAAGTATGGGACTATAAAAAAATAATCGTCAAAACGTTTGGCATATAAAAAACTATGCCTACCTTTGCAACCGCAAACAAGAGAGGGTGTCATAGCTCAGTTGGTAGAGCAAAGGACTGAAAATCCTTGTGTCCCCGGTTCGATTCCTGGTGACACCACAATAGCTAAGGCCTCTGGACGTAGTTTCAGAGGTCTTTTAGTTAGAGGGCAACGGAAAGTAGCGCAGTTGGTAGCGCACTACGTTCGGGACGTAGGGGTCGGGCGTTCGAATCGCCTCTTTCCGACACAGTGCGAGCAAATAAAGGAAAGCGCATCAGAAGGGTATCCTCCCATTGAGGACAACACGCCTGCTGATGCGCTTTCTTTATGTCTCGTCCCGCAACATCTTGGTGCCTGCGGGACAGTGTTGGGCGGAAGATATTGAGTGCTATTTCAGGGGTCAGTAGAAAAAAAGATGGGGATTATTCCATGTCCTATATGTATGTACCTCTCCGAGGCACGAGGATATGATAGCCCGTA
>CAYXLA010000115.1:0-6828 GCA_964465765.1 uncultured Bacteroidaceae bacterium
TTTGTGGAATGTAAAGGACGCATTGAAAGCCTTTTGGAAGGGTGTGTGCGATATGTTGCACATCCACTTCACAACGGCTGAAGACATTGCCGATAGAGTTTTGTTGGATATGCTTGAGGGTGTTGCCCCAAGGGAGATAGCCACGGACGAAAGCGACGCGAAGTTTTCGATCAAGAATGACAACGAACGAAAGGCAGCAGAGAACGCCTACAACTTTGCGCAGAAGCTCAGACCAAACAAGGATAGTCGGTATGCCGTGGTGAACATGGATAGACCGGGAGCTGCACCACTATATGAGCAGAAACAGTCTCGTGCAAGAAGCGAATGCAATTACTTCAATGAACTGGTACAAGCTGATGGACTTGGACAAGACCTTTGAAGAGAATGCAGCAACCATGTCGGGCAAGTTCCCCGAAGAGTATGAGGTGCGCTTCTCTATCAACAATGGCAATGAGAAGATGCAGAACGAGAGTACCACTGCAGATAATATTGAAGAGATAGATAAGCGGTTCAATGAGGGGCTTGCGTCTCTGACAGAAGAGAATGCCGACAGTATAGTTCTTTCGTTAGGTCGTCCGTCGTCGGTGCTGCGTGCGGCAGGCGTTGAAGATAAGCCCATGAAGCTGTACGGTAATAAGGTAATCGCCAAGATGCGCAAGCATGGCTACACGTTGTATGAGCTGCGTAATTTGCCGCGTGCCGTGGCAGAACCTATTGCGGTGTTCAATAACTACGGCAAGGACGGCAACCGTTCTATTCTTACAGAGTTGCGTACAGCTAAGGGTAATTTCCTTGTTGCTGTTGACTTGGGCAAAGGCATAGAGGATATAGATTTCAACATCATTTCATCTGTGTTCGGCAAAGGAGAGGATAATGTCGTTGATTGGATTGAGCGCGGATTGGCTACCTACATTAATAAAGAAAAAGCCTTGAACTATCTGCACCACTCCGCACTACGCGCGGAAGCCCTCAGTAGCCCAAGACTTTCTTCTGCCACAAAGATAGTCGAAAACTTTGAGAATCCAAGCATTGAGGAGAACGATTTGTTCCGCAATGTCTTTGGCGGCAACAGGGGATATGTCGGTTACTCAAAGAGCAAACGTGCGGTGCGTGCTGAGAGCGAAGGAATGCGTAGTGTGTCTAACTTCGACGCAGACTTCGTGGAAAGCGTGAATGAGATTCTGCGGAGCGTGGGTGCTGATGATATCGCGATAGCGGAATGGATGGGACGCTATGAATGCCCATCGTTGGGTTCCAAGGATGCCCATTCTATGGTCCTTTGAATGGGCATCCTTAGGTGCATAGAATGCCCATCCTTAGACCCTAAGAATGCCCATCGTTAGGGCGCCTCTGTGGGCAAACACGGAATTTTAGAATGGTTTCGTCCAAAATAGAAGGTTTTTGAACGAGAGGTACCTTCAGGGCGCGTCTGACAAGGGGTATTGAACGATTATTGAACAGATATAGAACGCTTTTGAACAGACTTGCACTTATGCAACGAAATCGTAAGCGCCTGCCACTGCCTCATGCCCGTCGCATGCGTCGATAGACGACGTATGCCATGAAGAGGAAGATGGCGGTCTGGACGAGGAGGGCGGTGAACTCAACAGAGACCTGGCTGAGGTCGGCAGAGAGGGTGTTGAGACGGACGAAGCCGTTGATGCCGAAGGTGGAGGGGAAGAGCCATGAGAAGGCTTTCCAGAACCATGGCAGTGCGGAGCCTGGCCACGAGATGCCGCTGAGGAAGAGTAGGGGGACGGAGAGAAAGGCGAAGAGGAGCATGGGCTTCTCGCGCCCGCGGACAATGACGGAGACGGTCTGGGCGAAGAAGGTGATGTCGGCAAGGAACACAAGGACAAACCAGAAGAGGCTCCACGGATGGGCCAACTGCGGCAGGTTGAAGATGTGGGGGATGCAGACGAGTATCCACAGGGCACAGAGGCAGTAGACCATGAAGTAGAGCATGGCTTGTCCGAGGACCATGCTGAAGGTGCCGATGTGATGGTCGGCAATGGTGTTGGGCAGAGTGCGGTCGTGGCGGTAGTGCTCCATGACGGTGGCGTTGCGCATGCCGATGCCAAGGACGAGGGTCTGCTGCAGTATGAGGATGAGGACGGCAGGCAAGAGGAAGCCGTCGTAGCCGCTGGCGGGGTTGAAGAGGGCGACGTATTCGTAGTCGACGGGGGCGGTGTTGATCTGCTCGTCGCGACTGGTGGTGAGGGCGCTGTTGCGCTGGACCTTGATCTGCTTGTTCATATCGAGCGAGACGGCGGTGGCGGCGGTGTAGAGCGCCTTGTAGTAGAACATGCTGCTCATGTCGCAATAGATTTCGACGTGTGCCTGATGCCAGCGGTTAATGTTGCTGATGTCCTGACTGAAGTCGCTGGGGATGCGCAGTATGCCGTTGGCTTCGTGACGGCGCATGGCTTCGCGCGCTTGCTCCATGTCGGCACAGCGGGCAACGATGCTGACGTCGGAGGTGGCGTCGACACGGCGGGTGAACTCGCGGGCGAGGGAGGTCTTGTCTTCGTCGACGACGACGACGGGGACTTCGCGCACAACTTCCTGCGTGTAGATGAAGCCGTAGAGCAGGGGATAGGCCAGGGGGACGAGGAGGCAGAAGATCATGACGCCCTCGTCGTGCAGGAAGCTGCCGAGTTCGTGACGCCAGACGAGGAAGATGTCGGCGAGGCTCTGCCTGAGGTGATTATGTCGTGATGTGCTGCTCATATACTATATGTCTCTATATATAATAAGGTGTATTCTGTGTGTGTAGTATCTCTATTTCTCTCTCGGTTTCAGGGTACGTACTTATAGGTCAACAGTGCACGGCGGAGGCGCTTGAGCACGAGGAACGGCAACAGCAGGAATGCCAGCAGCGCGAGGTAGGAGCCGAGGCTGTAGTGCATGGGGTAGCCGTTGAGCGCCTGGTCGGTGTAGATGCAGTAGAAGTGCCTCAAGGGGAACATGTTGGCAAGTGCCTGCAGCGAGGGGTGCATAGCCACGACGGGGAAGGTGAAGCCGGTGATGGAGAACGACATGACCGACCACAGGGTGGCGAGGCTGAGCCCGTAGCGCAGGATGGGGAACATGCCGATGAAGAACAGTCCGAGTGCCTGCGAGGCGAGGATGAGCAACAACGTGGCGAGGAGCATAGAGGGCAGTCCGACGCCGTTGAGCGGATAGTGCATGTAGCCATAGAGGATGGCATTGCAGAGCAATCCGACGCTGAAGAAGGCGAGGGTCTGCGGCAGGAGCTTGCCGGTGAGGGCGGTGACGAGGGAGTCGCCGCCGGTGTGGAGCCACTCGCGGGCAGTGCCTGCCTTGAGCTCGGAGCCTACGCTGTAGGCGGTGGTGAGCAGTATCATCATCATCATGACGGCGGGCAGCAACGTGGTGTTGAGGTAGACGCCGTAGCTGATCCAAGGATTGCTGATGGCGTGGACGTCGATGGTGATGGGCTGTATGAGTGGCATGGTCTGCTCGTCGCTGTAGCCGCGGGCACGGAGCACGGTGCGCTGTGCGGAGCCGGAGGCGAGTTCACTGGCGACCTTGAAGTCCTTCATGCTCATGGATGCTGCGAGTAGCACGGAGTTGTTGGTGTAGAACGACAGCTTGGGCTGGCGCTGGGCGTTGGCATCGGCGGCGAAGTGGCGCGGTATGTAGTAGAAGCCGTAGATGGTGCCGCGCTGGACGGCGTCGGTGGCTTGGCTGATGTCGGGATAGCGGGCTGTGACGTCGGTCATCTGGAATGCCGACAGCAGTCGCACGAGCTGGCGCGACGAGGAGCTGTTGTCCTGGTCGACGACGCCGACAGGATACTGCGTGGGCGCACTGCTGCTCATGAGGGTGCTGAAGAGCACGAAGGCGAAGGCGGGGGCGAGGAAGAAGGCAAAGAAGTAGATCCAGTCGTGCGAGTAGCGCGACAGCTCCCTGCGGACCGTCTGGCGGAATGAACCGGTATGTTTCTCTGCGTGTGACACTTTACCAGAACGAAAAAAAACTAAATCACTTCTTCACGATGACGGACATGCCGGCATAGAGGTCCTGAAGCAGACTGGCGTCGTCGGTGCGTGCACGAACTTCGAAGGTCTTGAGGTCGTACTGTCCGGTAGTCTTGACTGCCTTCCATGCGGCGTAGGTGCCGAGGTCCTTGACGTAGTAGACGCGGAGTGCAATCTCCTCGTTGCCGCGTGCAGGGACGAAGGCATGGAGCTCGGTGCCGTCGCTGATGTCGCCAAGAAGGTCTTCACGCACGTTGAACGTCACCCACTTGCTACCGTCGATGGCGATGTTCATGATGGGGGAGCCTGAACCTACAAGCTCGCCTGGCTGGGGGAAGGTCTCGCTGACGGTGCCGTCGCAGGGCGAGATGAGGAACGTCTCGGAGATGTAGGAGTTGACCTCTGCCACTGCTCCCTTGGCACGTGCCACGAGAGCGGCTGCGGCATCCTTGTCCTCCTGCTGTGCGCCGTTGACGGCCATGTCGTACTGTGAGCGCGCTGCTGACTCGGTGGCAACGGCGGCATCGCGCTGTGCCGTGGCTTCGTCGAGCTTCTGCTGCGAGAGGACGCCCTCGTTGAAGAGTGCCTGTACGCGCTCGTAGCTCTTCTGCGCTATGGTGAGTCCGGCAACGGACTTCTGCCAGAGTTCGTAGGCTCCCTGTATCTGTTCCTGGCGCGTGCCGTTCATAGCCTTGCGGTTCTGTGCCTCGGCAGCGGTCTGTGCGGCTTCTGCCTGTGCCATCTTAGCCTCGATGTCGGGGGCCTCCATGATGGCGAGGGTGTCGCCACGACTGACGCGGTCGCCCTCATGCTTGAGCAGCCGCATAACGCGTGAGGGCACCTTGCTCGACACGCGGTATTCGTCCTGCTCGACTTCGCCCTGAATGATTTCCGGTCCCTTGCGTAGCATGAAGAAGCCAACGATGGCAACTACAAGCACTATGGCCGTAAATGCTCCCAGTGCCAGAAGCACGTCTTTCTCTTCTTTGCTGAATTCTTTCATATTGCAATATGTGTGTGTTATATGTATAGAGTACTATGTTATTATTCCCAACTACTGTAGTATGCCCAATGCCTTGTCGAGGTTGACCTGTGCCAGACGGACGTCGACCTGCGCGTCGATGAGCTGGCTCTGAGCCTGCTGCCATGCGGTCTGTGCCGCCATGACGTCGGTGCTCTCCATGACGCCTTCGCGGAAACCCACCTGTGCGGAGTGCAGATTCTCCTCGGCGCTGGCGATGTTCTTCTCTGCCATTGCAAGCTTCTTGGCGGCTTCGGTGACCTTGAAGCGGCTCTGCGTAATCTGCAGGCTTATCTTCTCCTGCATGTCAGCCAGTTCCATGCTCGCCATGCGTGTGGCGGCTTTGGCGGCGCGTATCTTGTACTTGCTGTCGAACCAGTTCCATACGGGCACCTGCAGCAACACGCCGACATTCCACACGCCGGAGAAGCGCTTCTGGAAGCCGTTGAAGACGTTGGGGTTGGAGACGGAATAGCCGCCTGTGAGGGCGAGGTGGGGGAGATAGGCTGCGCGCACCAGACGCGTGTTCTGCTTGCCGAGCTCGACGGAGCTTTGCAGCAGGCGTATCTCGGGACGGTTGCTCAGGTCGTCGCTGGGGACAAATGTGTCGGCAGCAGAAGCGCCGGCGGTGATTGCAATCTGCTCGCTGTTCTCGTCCTCGAGCACGATGGATTCGTCGATGGGCAGTCCGCAGAGCTGACACAGCAGCATGCGTGCCAGCGTCAGACCGTCGTCGACCTGCGTGATCTGCATGTCCGCCTCATTGAGTCGCACCTGCACCTTTAGTCCGTCGGCACGTGTTGCCACGCCTTGCCCAATCATCTTCTGCACATCGTCGTTGAGCTTGACCACGAGGTCGCGGTAGCTGTATGCCAGACGCTGCTTCTGTCGCAGTGACACGACGGTCCAGTATGCCTGGTCGATGTTGTAGATTGTGGATTGTATCTGAAGCGTTATCTGGTCGTCTGCCATGCTGTCGGTGATGTCGGCAATCTTGTTTGCTGCGACGATGGCTCCGCCCATGTAGAGCGGCTGGCGCAGAATGACTGAGCCTGCGAAGATGTTGTGGGTATCGGTGTGGAACGCATCGACCACCTTCTGGCCAATGGTGTTGCCCATTGCGGTGGCATATTGCGACAGTGGCGTGCCGAGTTGCTGCATCAGGCCGCTCATCTGCTGCGCCTGCTGCATCGTCAGCGTGCCTTGCTGCACCATGCTGGTGAGGCCATCGGTGATGGCTGTGCCCAGGTCGCCATTGAGCTGCTGCACGCTGGTGGTGCCGATGTTGCTGAGAGCAGACTTCTGCGTGTTGCTGAGCAGATTGATTTCGCGGTTGAAGTATTCGTATCCTGCCACGACATCAACTCGTGGAAGATACTGTGTGCGTGCCGAACGGCGTGCGTTGGCGGTCATCTCCTTGTTGAACCGCGACACTTGAAGCTGCTTGTTGTTCTGCTGTGCCAGCGCGCGGCAACTGTCGAGCGACAGCACACGCTGTGCATGTCCGACACCGCCAATAGTCAACAGGAACACTAAAAGAAAAAACGTCCTTATCTTCATCATTGGGATCTTGTCCTTTTGCTTTGACGGCGCAAAATTAGAGAATTTACCGACACCATTATATATATGTACGCGCGAGGCTTCTGTGTGCACACCACCTAAGTACGTGACTTACAGCACCATGAGGCAGCATCGATGGACATTTGGTAAACTTTTCCTGCAAATTTGTCCAGTAGCTGGGAGTGCCTGCGAATGGTGTTGGGTGGTTGGATGTTGGGTGTTGGATGATGGGTGTTGAGTGTT
>CAYXLA010000116.1:0-6809 GCA_964465765.1 uncultured Bacteroidaceae bacterium
CAGCATCGGTGTTGGATGAAGGGTGTTGGTGCTGGATGAAGGGTGTTGGTGCTGGGTTCAAGCCCCAGGGTGCGTGTAGCTCTTTGATGCACACACATATAGGACATGGATTTCTCCTCTGTTTCTCAGTCCTTTTCAATCTTTAACTGCCGGGCTGTTTGGTTCTTTTCGACAGAAGCCGTACCTTTGTGCGTATTATGGGCGTTGTCCCATCTAAGAAAGAAAAGAGAGACTGAGAAGGAACCATCATGGGAAAAATCATTGCATTGGCAAACCAGAAGGGCGGCGTGGGCAAGACGACGACGTGCATCAACCTCGCCGCCTCGCTGGCAACACTGGAGAAGAGCGTACTCGTGGTCGACGCCGACCCGCAGGCTAACGCCTCGTCGGGGTTGGGCATCGACATCAAGAAGGCCCCATGCACCATCTACGAGTGTCTGATTGACCATGCCGACATCGACGAGGCGGTACAGGACACGGAGATTGACACGCTGAAGGTCATCCCGTCGCACATAAACCTGGTGGGTGCGGAGATTGAGATGCTGAAGCTGAAGGGCCGCGAGAAGATCATGAAGGAGGTGCTGGCGCCGATAAAGGACCGGTTCGACTACATACTGGTGGACTGCTCGCCGTCGTTGGGCCTCATCACGGTAAATGCGCTGACGGCTGCAGACTCGGTGATTATTCCGGTGCAGGCAGAGTATTTCGCCCTTGAGGGCATCAGCAAGCTGCTGAACACGATAAAGATCATTAAGACACGACTGAACCCGAGCCTGGAGATTGAAGGCTTCCTGCTGACGATGTACGACTCGCGTCTGCGTCAGGCAAACCAGATCTACGACGAGGTGAAGAGGCACTTCCAGGAGCTGGTGTTCAAGACGGTGATACAGCGCAACGTGAAGCTGAGCGAAGCGCCGAGCTACGGACTGCCCGCCATACTCTACGATGCCGACTCGAACGGCGCGAAGAACTACCTGCTGCTGGCAAAGGAGCTGGTGGAGCGCAACAAGGCGAAGGGGGAGACGGCGACAGCGGCTGAAGCCTGAGCTGCCAGGCGCAGCAAGCAGTAAAGGCTGCGCGGTCCCTGCAAAGAAGAAAGGATGAAGAATGAAACAGAAGAGAAGTGCTCTGGGGCGCGGACTCGACGCCCTGCTGAGCGTAGACAACATTGAGACCGAGGGTTCGTCGTCGATAAGCGAGATTGAGCTGAGCAAGATTCACGTGAACCCCAACCAGCCGCGACGCGAGTTCAACCAGGAGTCGCTGCAGGAGCTGGCGGACTCGATAAGGGAGATTGGCATCATACAGCCCATCACGCTGCGCGAGGAGAAAAACGGCGAGTACCAGATTATTGCCGGCGAACGACGCTTCCGCGCCACACAGATGGCAGGACTGCCGACCATTCCGGCATACATACGCACTGCCGACGACGAGAACGTGATGGAGATGGCGCTGATAGAGAACATTCAGCGCGAAGACCTGAACTCGGTGGAGATAGCACTGGCATATCAGCACCTGCTGGACCAGTACGACATGACGCAGGAGAGGCTGAGCGAGCGCGTGGGCAAGAAGCGCGCCACCATTGCCAACTACCTGCGACTGCTGAAGCTGCCGGCAGAGATACAGATGGGACTGCAGAACAAGCTGATTGACATGGGGCATGCACGCACGCTGGTGACGCTGAACGACGCGAAGCTGCAGGTGAAGCTCTACCGTGAGATTATAGAGAACGGCTACTCCGTGCGACGCGTGGAGGAGATGGTGAAGGCACTGCAGGACGGCGAGACGGTGAAGAGCGGCAGTCGCAAGATTGAGCCGCGACGCAGCCGGCTGCCCGAGGAATATGACACGCTGAAGCAACAGCTGGCAGCATTCTTCAAGACGAAGGTGCAGCTGACGTGCTCGGACAAGGGACGCGGCAAGATTAGCATACCATTCAGCAACGAGGAGGAGCTGGAACGGATAATGACGATATTCGACTCGCTGAAGAAGAGATGACGCGACGGCGACACACATACATCACGACTGCGGTGCTGACACTGATGGTGTGGTTCGCAGGATGGATGCCGCTGAACGCACTGGCACAGACGCCACACGCGGCACTGCGTCGCGCGGGAGTGATTGCTGCCGACAGCACGCAGGTGTTGCTGAATGCCGACAGTCTGACCATCGACAGCATTGAGCGTGCCAACCGGATGGAGATGGCGGCAATGGATTCGACGGTAAGGATTGACACGACAGCACTGTCGCAGCAGGACAAGGTGGCGCAGGCAGTGGAGCGGAAACGGTTCGTACCCAACCCTACGAAGGCGACATGGCTGGCACTGGTGGTGCCTGGCGGCGGACAGATCTACAACCGCAAGTACTGGAAGCTGCCGATATTCTACGGCGGATTTGCAGGATGCACCTACGCGCTGACATGGAACAACCGCATGTATAAGGACTACTCGGCCGCCTACAAGGATGCCGTGAACGGCAACTGGAGCTCGAAGAACATCACCGACCTGCTGCCGTCGAACTACCTGGGACGCACGTCGGAGAGCCAGATCACGCAGGTACTGAAAAAGAGAAAGGATTTGTACCGCCGTTATCGCGATATGAGTATATTTGCCTTCATCGGAGTGTATCTGCTGTCGGTGGTCGACGCGTACGTGGATGCCGAGCTGTCGAACTTCGACATCACGCCCGACCTGAGCATGCACATAGAGCCGGCGGTGATGGACACAGGCAACCAAGGCATGAGCCTACGCGACAAGTCGGTGGGAATGCAGTGCAGCTTCAGGTTCTGAGAGAGACTAAGAGTCGAAGAGACTAAAAGACAAAGAGTCAAAGAGACTAAAAGACTAAAAGTCAAAGAGACTAAAAGTCAAAGAGTCAAAGAGACTAAAAGTCAAAGAGTCAAAGAGACTAAAAGTCAAAGAGTCAAAGAGACTAAGAGTCAAAAAGAGACTGAGAGACAACGAGACTAAGAGTCAAAGAGACTGAGAGTCGAAGAGAGACAAGAGAGAGACAGACACACATTTATATATATAAATAAGGTATAGAGAGAGAGTGTACACAACAACTGTAATGACGAAAACAAAAAGACACATACTGCGGCTACTGATATGCCTCGCAACACTGATGATAGGCACTGTGGGTGCAAAGGCACAGGACCAACCGGAGGAGACCGTCAGCGTGACGATGCGCGACAGCCTCGGCGTTGCACACACGGAGAGCATCGATCTGCCGCCGAGCATGACGTACCCAATCGACAGTCTGCTGGCAGAATGGAAGGTAAAGACATACATCAGCGCAGGCGAGGAGTGCAGCACGTCGAGCGACAATCCGCTGTTCAGCGACTCGATATACATCGACCGCCTGAGCCGCATGCCCACAGTCATAGAGATGCCCTACAACGAGATTGTGCGTGGATTCATCGACCAATACACCGTGCGCCGCCGCAGCAGCGTGTCGCTGTTGCTGAGCCTCAGCAACTTTTACGTGCCAATCTTCGAGGAGGCTCTCAACGCCTACAACCTGCCGCTGGAGCTGAAGTATCTGCCAATCATCGAGTCGGCACTGAACCCGCGTGCCTCGTCGCGCGCAGGAGCCAAAGGCTTGTGGCAGTTCATGCCCGCAACAGGCAAACTGTACGGACTGGAATACAACAGCTTGGTAGACGACCGCCAGGACCCGATAAAGTCGTCGTGGGCAGCAGCACGCTACCTGAAGGACATGTACGACATCTATCACGACTGGACACTGGTGATTGCCGCCTACAACTGCGGTCCGGGCAACATAAACAAGGCTATTAGCCGCTCGGGAGGCAAGACCGACTATTGGGAGATCTACAACTACCTGCCACGCGAGACACGCGGCTACGTCCCCTCGTTCATTGCCGCCAACTACGTCATGACCTACTACTGCAAGCACAACATCTGCCCCATGGACATGGAGATTCCGAGTGCCACGGACACGGTGCAGGTGAACCGCAACATTCATCTGCAGCAGATTGCCGAGGTTTGCAACGTCGACTATGAGGAGCTGCGCAGCCTCAACCCGCAGTATAAGCGCGACATCATTCCAGGAGACACCGGTCCACAGACATTGCGTCTGCCGCAGGACATCGTGGGGACATTCCTCGAACGTCAGGATTCGGTGGCAGCATACAAGGCAGCAAATTACTTCAAGAACCGCCGCGTGGTGGCTGTTCCGGAGCAGAGCACACGCAGCAGCCGCAACAGGCAGAGCAGCACAAGCTCGTCGGCATCGTCGTCGGGCAGCTCGACTGGAGCCACTTATCACACCATACGTCGTGGCGAGACGCTGTCGACAATAGCACAACGCTACGGCACTACCGTCAGCAAGCTGCGCAGTCTGAACGGCATAAAGGGTTCGAACATCACCGCAGGCAAGAGGCTGCGCGTGAAATAAGGATTAACCTCTGGCAATACCACTATATATATAATAAGGTGTAACAGGCACAATGGAAGACAATCTGAGCGAGAAAGAGAAAGCCGAAGAGAAGATGATTCAGGACACGTTCCATGAATTGATCAACCACTATCTTGCGACCAAGCACCGCAAGCGCGTGGAGATTATCACCAAAGCTTTCAACTTCGCATATCAGGCACACAAGGGCATACGACGTCTGTCGGGCGAACCTTACATCATGCACCCGCTGGCAGTGGCCATGATTGTGTGCGACGAAATAGGGCTCGGCTCAACGTCAATCTGCTCGGCTCTGTTGCACGATGTGGTGGAAGATACCGACTACACGGTAGAAGACATCGAGAACATCTTCGGTCCGAAGATAGCGCAGATTGTCGACGGACTGACGAAGATAGCCGGCGGCATCTTCGGCGAACATGCCTCGGCACAGGCAGAGAACTTCAAGAAGCTGCTGCTGACAATGAGCGACGACGTGCGCGTAATCCTGATAAAGATTGCCGACCGCCTGCACAACATGCGCACGCTGGCATCGCAGCCAGCCAACAAGCAGTATAAGATTGCCGGTGAGACGCTCTATCTGTATGCTCCGTTGGCGTACCGACTGGGACTGAACAAGATAAAGACCGAGCTGGAGAACCTGAGCTTCAAGTACGAACATCCCGAGGAATACCAGGAGATAGAGGACAAGCTGCATCGCACGGCTGCCGAACGCGACAAGGTGTTTGCCGACTTCACCGCACCAATAAGGGCGGCGCTGGACAAGATGGGACTGAAGTACAGCATCACGGCACGCGTGAAGACGCCCTACTCCATCTGGAACAAGATGCAGACCAAGCACGTTCCCTTCGAAGAGATCTACGACCTGCTGGCTGTACGCATCGTGTTCGAGCCGACAAACAAGGAAGAGGAGCTGAACAACTGCTTCGACATCTACGTCAGCATCTCGAAGATCTATAAGCCCCACCCCGACCGCATACGCGACTGGGTGAGTCATCCAAAGGCAAACGGCTATCAGGCACTGCACGTCACGCTGATGTCGAACGACGGACAGTGGATTGAGGTGCAGATACGCAGCAAGCGGATGGACGACATTGCCGAGCAGGGATTTGCGGCACACTGGAAGTACAAGGAAGGCGACGGCGGCGAGGACGAGAGCGAGCTGGACAAGTGGCTGACGACGATTCGCGAGATTCTGGACGACCCGCAGCCAGACGCCATGGACTTCCTCGACACCATAAAGCTGAACCTCTATGCGCAGGAAATCTTCGTCTTCACGCCGAAAGGCGAGATAAAGACCATGCCGCAGAACTCCACAGCACTGGACTTTGCCTTCTCGCTGCACACGGAGATTGGCGTGCACTGCATCGGTGCAAAGGTGAATCACAAGCTGGTGCCATTGAGCCACAAGCTGAACAGCGGCGACCAGGTGGAGATACTGACATCGAAGTCGCAATATGTACATCCCGAATGGGAAGCCATCGTCAACACCGCCAAGGCACGCAGCAAGATAGCATCGATATTGCGCAAGGAAGCGAAGAAGTGCCAACAGGAAGGACTGGACAAGCTCAACGAATTCCTGAAAGGCGAGAGCATGTATGTCGACGACATGGTGCTGGAGCGGCTGCGTCTGTTCCACAACGAGAAGACCAAGAACGACCTGCTTGCCGACATCGGTGCAGGCAAGATAATACTGGGAGAGGCAGACCTGAACGAGATACGCGGCAGGAAGAACACCGGATGGCGGCGTTTCCTGCGACTGCCGTTCGGCAACAACAAGGGCAAAGAGGCTGTCGACACCACTCCACAGGACGAACAGACCGCAGAGCCGCAGCAGAAGATAAACACCAAGCAGGTGCTGAAGCTGACCGAAGATGCCATACAGACGAAGTTCAAGATTGCCGACTGCTGCAACCCCATCCCTGGCGACGACGTGTTGGGATTCATCGACGACAACAACAACATCATCATCCACAAGCGTCAGTGTCCTGTGGCGGTGAAGCTGAAGAGCAGCTACGGCAACCGTATACTTGCCACACAATGGGACACGAAGAAGCAGCTGACGTTCCTGGTCAACATCAGTCTCAAGGGCATAGACCGCATCGGACTAATCAACGACGTCACACAAGTAATCTCCAGACAGCTGAACGTGAACATCAAGAGGCTGACCATCGAGACCGACCAAGGCGTCTTCGAAGGACACATAGAACTGTATGTCCACGACGTGGATGACGTGAACACCATCATAAACAATCTGAAGAAGATTAACGATATCCAGGAAGCCGGACGCGAATGACGACGGTGCTGCGAAGGCTCAGTAGAGAATCCATGGGCAAGGTACTGACGATTCTCATGTCCTTTAGCGCGTGTACCTCTCC
>CAYXLA010000117.1:0-6806 GCA_964465765.1 uncultured Bacteroidaceae bacterium
GAGAAGCCTCACCCCAGCCCTCCCCTGAAGGGAAGGGAGAAGCCTTTCCTAAATCCTTCCCTAAAGGGACGGACTTTTATCACCCTTCCCTTCAGGGGAGGGCTGGGGTGAGGCTTTCCTTCCCTTTAGGGGAGGATTTAGGAGAGGCTTCACGCTTCACGCTTCACGTTCATGTCCTGCTGTGGTGCCTCGAAGAGGTACACTAACGAGTAACCCCTGACTAAGGGAACGCAGTGACCGCAGTCTGGGGACACGTACGTGTGATGGCCGATGAACGTACGTGTGATGAGCAACATACGTACGTGCAATGGGAAATGCACGTATGTACATCTGCAATTTATCTTCCACTAATCTTCTGCTGAGTCTTTGTCAGCCTTTGCGCTCTTTGCGGGGAGCGCCCTGTTGCTTCCGTGGTTTGCCGTGCGAACCTTTGGGACGTCCAGGACCGCGATGACCGCCGCCGCTGTTGCGCTTTGACGTGTTGTATTCGGGAGCCGGTCCGAGTTCGTCGGGCACGGGAATCTTGTAGACATCACGCTCGATGAACTGCTCAATCTTGCGGAAATCGCCCTGTTCGGTCTCGCTGACGAAAGTGATGGCGAGTCCTTCGCTGTTGGCACGTGCCGTTCGTCCTACGCGGTGGACGTAGTCTTCGGGGTCACGCGGCACGTCGTAGTTGATGACAACACGTATGCCGTCGACATCGATGCCGCGCGACAGTATGTCTGTTGCTACAAGTATGTCCACCTTCCGGGCCTTGAACCGCAGCATCACGTCGTCGCGCTGTGCCTGGTCGAGGTCGGAGTGCATCTCGTCGACATTCAGATTCATGCGCTTCAAGGCGCGTGTAATCTCCTTGACCTTCAGCTTCTTCGAGGCGAAGATGATGACGCGCTCGGGATGTATGTCGTGGAACAGGCTGCGTATGATGCCCAACTTCTGCGTCTCGTAGCAGATGTAAGCACTCTGGATGATCTTGTCGGCAGGCTTGGAAACCGCAATCTTCACCTCCACGGGGTCGTGGAGAATGGACTCTGCCAACTGCTGTATTTTGGGCGGCATGGTGGCGGAGAACATTATGGTCTGTCGGTTCTTCGGGAGGAACGATGCAATCTGCATGATGTCGTCGTAGAAACCCATGTCGAGCATGCGGTCTGCCTCGTCGAGAATGAAGTAGCTCACTTTCGACAGGTCGACATATCCAAGGCTGAGATGGGAAATGAGGCGGCCCGGTGTGGCTATGACGACGTCGGCACCCATGGTCAGACCCCGCTTCTGCTGTGCGAACATGATGCCGTCGTTGCCGCCGTAGATGGCGAGGCTGCTGGCGTCGATGAAGTAGGAGAAGCCTTCCATCTGCTGGTCAATCTGCTGAGCCAGCTCGCGTGTGGGAGCCATTATGACGCAGTTTATCGAGTCTTTGGGCAGGTCGCCCTCGGCGAGACGATTGAGCACCGGCAGCAGATAGGCTGCCGTCTTGCCGGTTCCCGTCTGTGCAACGCCAATGACGTCACGGCCTTCGAGAATCGGCGGAATTGATTTTTCTTGTATTGGGGTACACTCCTCGAAGTGCATCGCGTCAATCGCATCGAGGACGCTATCGTTCAAATCCAAATCTGAAAAATACATCTTTCTACCTCTCTATATATATGTGCGTGGACGGCCTTCTGCGGAAAGCCGCGCAAAAATACAGATTATGTGGATAAAATCCTAACGCGGCTCATAAATCGGGATAAAATGTGTATCTGTATAGCTTGACATTCGTCTGAAATAAATACCTTTGCAAAACGTGTTGCAGATTGTCTGCCGCTGTCGGGAGTTCCTCAGACCATAATGGCTGTGACGGCTCGAGGGCAGGGTGGCAACAGGCGCACGTCAAAAGTTGAATTTGCAGGGCGCACGATGCAAGGTTTCGCAATCGCTGCGATGATATATATATAGATGTGTCGTCAGACTGTGTAAGTCAGGGCGCGACAGAACGATATGGACAGTGAGAAAGACAGGGGAGGGACAATGTTCGCATCCCAATCGTATAACCAGATGATAACAGGATTGGTGATGGCGGCTGATGTGGCGTTGTGTTGCATCATCTACCTCATCGTGCTGCTCAGTCAGGGCGACCCCGGACAGATGTGGACTCTGCCGGGTGCGAAGTCGTCGCTCGCCATTGTCGGCATCGTCTATATGGTTGTGGTGTTCCGCGGTGGAACGGTCTTCAGTCAGCGCAGTGCCCGACGCTGGTCGATATTCTACTTGGTACTGAAGAACGTTTTGGCTACAGCCATCGTCAGTTCCCTGTTGCTCTATGTCTGCCACGTCCACGTCATGTCGTGGCGTGCCACGGCGCTGGTGTATGCACTTGTCCTCGTCGTTTGCTGCGGATTCCGCCTGTTGATGTACTGGCTTGTACGCCATCATCGTCTCCGCCCGGGCAATTACAGCGAGGTCGTGTTCCTTGGCGAGGACAACAACCTCTCGCTCCTGTATCGTGAGATGACGAGAAACCCGCAGTGGGGCTACAAGGTGAAGGGCTATTTTGCCGAGACACGCAGTACTCGTCTGGACGAAGGCGGGTGCCAATATCTTGGTGGCACGGACAAGATTATGGATTTCATGAAGTCGCACCCGAGGGTGAATGCGGTGTTCTGCTCGGCAGGAGCGGAGACGAAGGAGCTGTTCGAGCCGCTGATGCACTATTGTGTGAGAAACATGATTACGTTCTACAGCCTGCCGTCGTTGGGCAGCAACTTCCATAACCGCCTGTTCTTTACGACCATTGGCAACGTGCCGGTGCTGACCATCTGCGACAGTCCGCTGACGAATCCGTGGAGGCGTCTGGCGAAGCGCTCGTTCGACATCGTCTTCTCGCTGCTGTTCCTCTGCACCCTGTTCATCCCGATTCTCATCGTCGTGACCATAATAACCAAGGTGACCATGCCTGGACCGGTGTTCTTCCGACAGAAGCGTAACGGACTGAACGGACGTACGTTCTACTGCCTGAAGTTCCGCAGCATGAAGGTCAACAATCAGTCGGACACGCTGCAGGCCACGGAAGATGACCCCCGCATAACCAAGTGGGGCAAGTTCATGAGACACACCAACATCGACGAGCTGCCGCAGTTCATCAACGTCCTGATTGGAGACATGAGCGTCGTCGGTCCGCGTCCGCACATGCAGCGACAGACGGTGATGTACTCGAAGCTCATTGACCAATACATGTTGCGCCACATGGTGAAGCCCGGCATAACGGGATGGAGCCAGATCAACGGCTTCCGTGGAGAAACCACACAATTGTCGCAGATGGAAGGCAGGGTGAAGCACGACATCTGGTACATTGAGAACTGGAGCTTCGGTCTCGACCTGTTCATCATCTACAAGACCATTGTCAGCACCGTCAAGGGCGACGATAAAGCCTATTGAGGCCAGCCGCCTTTTGTCCTGTGCCCGATTTGCGCTACCTTTGTACGCTGAAAAGAGAAAGGCATCGCAATGATAGGGACAATCGTAAACACATGCACAATCATCATAGGCTCAATAGCCGGTGCTGTGCTGAACCGCGGCATCAAGGAGAAATATAAAGATGTGCTGTACACGGGACTGGGACTGGCGAGCCTCGCCATCGGACTCAATGCCACCGTCAGCAACTTCTCGAAGAGCGAATATCCGGTGCTGTTCATTGTCTCAATAGCTCTGGGCGGCGTCATAGGCACAGCTCTCGACATCGACGGACGCTTTCATCGCCTTGTCGACCGCTTCGACCACAGCAAGTCTGGCGGCGAGGGCAAGAGCAAGAACAACCTGGCACAGGGACTTTCGCTGGCAATCCTGCTCTATTGCATCGGTCCGCTGTCGATGCTCGGCCCTGTGATTAGTGCACTCAACGGCGACAACACCTTCCTCTTCACCAATGCCACGCTCGACCTTGTGTCGTCGGCGGTGTTTGCCTCGACCTACGGCATCGGCGTCATTGCCGCTGCAGCCGTGCTGTTCTGCTGGCAGGGCGCCTTCTATCTCGTGGCGTCGATATCGGCAGATGCCGTCAGCGACGCACTCATGGCAGAACTGCTCATCGTGGGCGGTCTAATGATTGTGGCGTCGGGCTTGTCGCTGCTAAAGCTAAAGGATTGCAAGACGCTCAACATGCTTCCGGCACTGCTTGTGCCAATAGTGTGGTTCGCGGTGAAGGCGTTGTTTTGACAATATAACGCCGTTGATTTGACAATGTAAAGCTGTGGTTTTGACAACATAACGCCGTTGATTTGACAATGTAAAGCTGTTGATTTATAAATAAGGACAGATGGATACAGACAAGATACTTTCAAAACTTGGCATCAGTGAGCTGAATGCCATGCAGCGTGCATCGGTCGATGCCTTCAAGATAGACAAGGACCTGGTGTTGCTGTCGCCGACGGGAACGGGCAAGACGCTGGCATTCCTGCTGCCGCTTGTCGATGCGATTGACGCTGCGAGCGATGACGTGCAGGCCGTGGTGCTGGTGCCGTCGCGCGAGCTGGCGCTGCAGATAGAGACCGTGTTCAAGAGCATGGGCACACAGTTGCGTGCCATGAGTTGCTACGGCGGTCGTCCTGCCATGGACGAACATCGCGTCATGACGGGCAACCATCCGCAGATTATCATTGGTACACCAGGTCGTATGAACGACCATCTGCACAAACGCAACTTCGATGCTGCGACGGTCCGTACGCTGGTGATCGATGAGTTCGACAAGTGTCTGGAGCTGGGCTTCGAGGACGAGATGTCTGCCGTGATAAGTCAGCTTCCGCGCGTCAGGAAGCGTGTGCTTACGTCAGCTACCGATGCTGTGCAGATTCCGCAGTTCGTGGGACTCAGCGGCAGTGCCGACGGCAAGCGTGCCGGCAAGGACGGGGTGGTGAAGCTGGACTTCCGACAGATGGTGGAGAGCCGAGAGCGCCTGACGCTGAACGTCGTCAAGTCGCCCGAGAAGGATAAGCTGAAGACGCTGCTGCAGCTGCTGTGCACGTTGGGCAGTGCACCCACGATGGTGTTCGTCAACTACCGCGAGAGCGTGGAGCGCGTCACGGGCTTTCTGCAGGCAAACCGCTTCCCGTGCGACATGTTCCATGGCGGCATGGAGCAGGCCGACCGCGAACGCTCGCTCTATAAGTTCCGCAACGCCTCGTGTCCGGTGCTCGTGTCGACCGACCTGGCATCGCGCGGACTCGACATTCCCATCGTCGAGAACATCGTGCACTATCATCTGCCCGTCAACGAAGAAGCCTTCACCCATCGCAACGGACGCACGGCACGCTGGGACGCCAAAGGCTCGGCGTACATGCTCCTCGGTCCCGAAGAACAGCTGCCTGAGTATGTCGACCCGCAGGACACTGTGGAGTTTCAGTTGCCCGCCGACACGCCCAAGCCGCCAAGCCCCGAATGGAGCACCATCTACATAGGCCGCGGCAAGAAGGACAAGCTCAACAAGGTGGACATCGTGGGCTTCCTGTACAAGAAAGGCGGACTGGAGCGCAGCGACTTGGGAGCTGTCGACGTGAAAGACCGCTACTCTTTCGCCGCCGTACGACGTGCCAAAATGAAACAACTTATGACGCTTGTCAGCCATGAGAAAATAAAGGGAATGCGCACTTTGATAGAGGAAGCCAAATAAAGGCTCCCTCTTTTTGTTTGTATGCATATTATTCCTAACTTAGCAACCTCTAAAGAGAGATTTTGATGTCTAATCAAACACATTCTTATTATGAAGAAATATAACTTTAATGCCGGTCCCTCCATTTTGCCGCGTGAGGTGATTGAAGCAACAGCCAAACAGATTTTAGATTTCAACGGTTCGGGCTTGTCATTGATGGAGATAAGCCATCGTGCTAAAGACTTCCAGCCGGTAGTCGACGAAGCAGTAGCTTTGATAAAGGAAATCCTCGACTTGCCTGAAGGATACTCCGTTCTGTTCCTTGGCGGCGGCGCCAGCCTTGAGTTCTGCATGGTGCCCTACAACTTCCTCGAGAAGAAAGCTGCCTATCTGAACACTGGTGTCTGGGCAAAGAAGGCAATGAAGGAAGCCAAGCTGCTCGGCGAAGCTGTCGAGGTGGCTTCGTCGGCTGAGGCCAACTACACCTATATCCCCAAGGGCTGGACGTGCCCTGCCGATGTGGACTATCTGCACATAACGACCAACAACACCATCTACGGTACGGAGATTCGTAAAGATCTCGACGTGCCTGTTCCAATGATTGCCGACATGTCGTCGGACATCTTCAGCCGTCCCATCGACGCCAGCAAGTATGAGTGCATCTATGCTGGCGCACAGAAGAATCTCGCCATGGCAGGTGTCACGCTCGTCATCGTCAAGGATAGCGCACTGGGACACGTCAGCCGTCAGATTCCGACGATGCTCGACTACCGTACGCATGTCGAGAAGGGCTCGATGTTCAACACTCCGCCTGTCGTACCAATCTACTCCGCACTGGAGACGCTGCGCTGGATAAAGAAGAACGGTGGTGTGGCTGAGATGGACCGCCGTGCTAAGGAGCGTGCCGAACTGCTATATGCCGAGATTGATCGCAACAAGCTGTTCCGCGGCACCGTTGTGCCTGAGGACCGTTCGCTGATGAACATCTGCTTCGTCATGACCGACGAATACAAGGAGCTCGAGAAGGAATTCCTCGACTTCGCCACATCGAAGGGCATGGTCGGCATCAAGGGTCACCGCTCGGTTGGCGGATTCCGCGCTTCGTGCTACAACGCACAGCCTCTTGAGGGCGTGAAGGCACTGGTTGAGTGCATGCAGGAATTCGAACGCAATCACTAAA
>CAYXLA010000118.1:0-692 GCA_964465765.1 uncultured Bacteroidaceae bacterium
TGTACCTCTTCGAGGCACATACTGGGTGCGTCCAATACCCCAGACTGCGGTCGCTGCTCTCCCTTAGTCTGGGCTCGTTAGTGTACCTCTCCGAGGCACCACGTCCTACAGCGTACATGCGTCATGCCCTATAGGTGTTTCATCAGCGTCTATCTCACGTCCTCTAGCGCGTGTACCTCTCCGAGGCACAGGTGGGGTGCTTACATAGGCCCCAGACTGCGGTCGCTGCTCTCCCTTAGTCTGGGGTTACTCGTTAGTGTACCTCTTCGAGGCACCACGTCCTATAGCGTAGATGCACTCTGAGGCTGCTCGTCCTCTATATCTGTCACGCAACACGCTTCACGCTTCACGCTTCACGTCAATGACCTCTCCGAGGCACCACAGCAGGATGCTTACACCCCATGTGCAGTCTCAAGCATGCGCTGCATCATGGTACCACAACTGGATAGGATATCTATAGGACGTGATGCCTCAATGACACATCCATCAGAGAGCTACAGTCTGATAGGACATCTGTACGATATGCGGCAGTGGGAGTATGCCTACGCTATAGGACGTGGTGCCTCGAAGAGGTACACTAACGAGTAACCCCAGTCTAAACGCAGTGCAGACTGGGGATAGAGAGTGGCACTGACTTGTGCCTCGGAGAGGTACACGCGCCATAGGAAATGTTAAACGTGTTACGTGTTATG
>CAYXLA010000118.1:792-6734 GCA_964465765.1 uncultured Bacteroidaceae bacterium
TGTTACGTGGGCTATATCTTAGCCCAACACCCGTGCCGTAGGCACGAATATCCGTTTAAATTCCGTCTAAATTCCGCGGACCATTAACGTGAAGCGTGAAGCGTGTTGCGTGAAGCGTTGAATGTTTTATGTGTTACGTGGGCTATATCTTAGCCCAACACCCGTGCCGTAGGCACGAATATCCGTCTAAATTCCGTTTAAGTTCCGCGGAATATAAAAGAATCAGTAGGACATGCTGAACTCAGCGGACTAAGATTAACGCTTCACGCAGCACGCTTCACGCTTCACGTAATATAACCCAACACTCAACACCCAACACCGGCGCCTGCGGCGCCGTCATACTGCCGGCAGGCTATTGCCATTGATCTTGCGGTAGAGGTCGAGGGCGAAGACGTCGGTCATGCCGGAGATGTAGTCGAGTACTGCCTGTATGCGTTCGAAGAGTTCGGGAGAGTGCATGTTGTACTGGCTTGACACGCGGTTGATGAGTAGCTTGGAGTATGCCTTCTCTGGCGAGAGCACGGCATCTATCATCAGCTCCATCAGTGTGCCGACAATCTTGAAGCCTGCCAGCTCTATGTCCACTACATCGCGACAGCGGTATATGCGTTCGTATGCCAGATGTGCACACCGCTGGTATGCCTCGGCAGGAAGGGGAGAGATGTGCTTTATGAGCGGTCCGTCGAACGTGCCGTCGAGAATCTGCTCCTCATTGTCGAGGAAAGCCTGAGTGCACTCATTCGTCAGGAGGCCTATGACATTCGACCTCATATAGGCAACCTGCTCGTTGCGGTCACTGACAATCTGCATTGTCTGGCTCATGCGCTCCTGCTTCTCGGGCGAGAAGTAGCCCATGAGGAGCTCACGCGTCTCCTCATACGACAGGATCTTCAGCTTGAAGGCATCCTCGATGTCCATAATCTCATAGCAGATGTCGTCGGCAGCCTCCACGAGATAGACCAAAGGATGGCGTGCATAGCGCAGTGGACTATTGCTAATCTGCTTTATGCCGAGCTCCTCGGCTATGAGTCGGAAGGCAGGCTCCTCGGTAGTGAAGAAGCCGAACTTAGACTTCTCTCCTGCCAGACTTGACGAGAAAGGATACTTCACGATGCTTGCCAGCGTGGAGTAGGTGAGTACGAAGCCACCGCGACGGCGCCCTTGGAACTGGTGTGTCAGTATGCGGAACGTGTTGGCATTGCCTTCGAAATGCGTCATGTCCTGCCACTGTCCGTCGGTGAACATAGGCTTCAGCTCCATGCCCTTGCCCTCGGAGAAATAGGTCGAGAACGCTCTCTCGCCGAAGTGACCGAAGGGAGGATTGCCAAGGTCGTGTGCCAGACAGGCTGCCGACACTATGGAACCTATCTCCGGCAGGTAGCTGCTCCTCAGGCTGGGGTCGCGAAGAAGTATGCGGCGAGCAATGTCGTTGCCCAACGAACGGCCTACACAGCTCACCTCAAGACTATGGGTCAGTCGGTTGTGTACGAACACACTGCCAGGCAGCGGAAACACCTGTGTCTTGTTCTGCAGACGGCGGAATGGGGCAGAGAACACAAGTCGGTCGTAGTCGCGCTGGAACTCACTGCGGTTCTCATCGTCCTCCTTATGGAACTCCTCAAGTCCGAAACGCTTTGCTGAAATAAGCTTCCTCCAATCCATCGTATGCTACAGTTTGGTTTTATTTAACTGCAAAAGTACCAATTTATTTCGATGGATTACGTATTTTCGCTCTCTCAAATGGTAAGACACGAGATAGGATGAAAGTACAGATAATAAACAAGTCGCGGCACCAGTTGCCGCAGTATGCCACACAGCAGTCGGCAGGTGTGGACTTGCGTGCCAACATCGACGAGCCCATAACCCTGCAGCCCATGCAGCGTGCCATGGTACCCACGGGACTCTTCATAGCCCTCCCTGCAGGATATGAGGCACAGGTAAGGCCACGCAGTGGACTGGCACTGAAGAAAGGCATCACCGTGCTGAACTCGCCAGGCACCATCGATGCCGACTATCGCGGTGAGATATGCATAATACTGATAAACCTCTCTGCCGAGCCCTTCGTCATCAACGACGGAGAGAGAATAGCCCAGATGGTCATAGCACGCCATGAGCAGGCAGAATGGATAGAGGTGGAAGAGCTCTCGGCTACCGACCGCGGTGCCGGCGGCTTCGGACATACAGGCGTGTGAAGATGCTGATGCAGATACACGAGACAAGACCAATGCTTAGTACAAGACACATAAGGACGACAGCCGTGCTGCTGATCTGCATGCTGCTGATGCCTATGGGCATCGCTGCACAGGAACGTACTGCCGATGACGATGCCGAGGCACGACGCTTCGAGTACTACTTCCTCGAGGCAGCACGTCTGCGCGTGGCACAGAAGTATGACGACAGCTACCAGATGATACAGCACTGCCTCAGCCTGAACCCACGGTCTGCCGAGGTCTACTATGAGCTGGCGCAGTTCTACCTCATACTCGATGCCGACGACCGAGGCATCGAAGCCATGGAGAAGGCAGTGGGATATGCTCCGACGAACTACTGGATAAACATGGGACTCTCCAACCTCTACCTGCAGAAAGGTGACATGGAGAAAGCCACGGCACAGCTCGAGTCGATGTCGGAGAAATTCCCAAACAACACCGACGTGCTCTTTGCCCTGCTGCAGACCTATAACCGCACGGCAGCATTCGACAAGTCCATTGACCTGCTCGACAGACTCGAGGAACGTCTGGGCGTCACCGAACGACTGTCGATGCAGAAGTATGCCATCTACGACTATCGCGACGAGCATGACAAAGCCGAGGCAGAGCTTCAGAAGCTGGTAGACAAATATCCGGAAGACTACCGCTACCAGGTGGCACTCGGCGACGAATATATGGACAACGGCAAGACCGACGAGGCATACACCATATATAATAAGGTGTTGACCGCCGACCCAGGCAATGCACAAGCCACCTACTCACTCGCCAACTACTACCAGAAGACAGGCGACAACGCACGCTATGAGCAGCAGCTCGACTCCGTGCTGATGAACAGAAATGTCGACACCGACACCAAGACCGAAGTCATGCGTCGCATCATCACACGCAACGAGAGTGAGAAGCGCGACAGCACCGAAGTCATAAACCTCTTCGACAGGATAATGGAGCAAGACCTCGACGATGCCGACCTGCCATTCCTCTATGCGCAGTACCTCTACAGCAAGAACATGGAAGAACAGGCAAGGCCCGTGCTGCGTCAGGTGCTGCAGATAGACCCCACCAACACCTCCGCACGTATGTCGCTGCTCGGCGATGCCATACAGAAGGAGGACTATGACGACGTGATAGACCTGTGCAGTACAGGTACCGAGGCGAACCCGGACATGCTGGAGTTCTACTACTACTTGGCAGTGGCATACAACAACGTACAGCAGACCGACAGCGTGATAAACACCTGCCAGCGTGCTCTGAAGCATATCACCACAGAGAGCGACAAGACAGTGGTCAGCGACTTCTATGCCATCATGGGCGATGCCTATCACACCAAGGACCTGACGCAGGAGACCTTCGCCGCCTACGACTCTGCCCTCGTGTGGAATGCCAACAACATTGTGGCACTGAACAACTATGCCTACTACCTCTCGTTGGAGCATCTCGAACTCGACCGTGCCGAGGAGATGAGCTACAAGACCGTGAAGGCAGAGCCCAACAATGCCACCTACCTCGACACCTATGCATGGATACTCTTCGAGAAAGGCAACTACGTGCAGGCGAAGATATACATAGACATGGCACTGAAGAACGACAGCACCGCCAGTGCCGACATCGTGGAACACTGTGGTGACATATACTACATGTCGGGCGATGTCGATGCCGCCGTCGGCTACTGGCGTCAGGCAAAGTCGAAGGGAAGCACCTCTGCCGTGCTCGAACAGAAGATAAAGCAACGAAAATACATTAAGGAAGAATAAGAAATACCTCAAGGAAGAATGAAGAAGATGAACATACAGCACCTCATGACCTACGGCAGCATGGCATTGCTGCTCGCAGCAGTGATGACACTGGCAGGCTGCAAGAGCTCGCGCAGTGCAAGCAAGAGCAATAAAGACAATACCACGACAGAGAGCGTCACCCGAGGCAATGCCGGCAAGGACGATGCTGCCACGGACAATGCAGAGAAGAACGACAGCAAGTCTGCCGAATACCTGTCGTCGAAGATGGGACTGACCATACCCTATAAGGACGCCGTCTTCACCGTCGATGGCACAATGAAGATGAAGAGCGGAGAGATGATACAGGTGTCGATGCTGATGCCCATACTGCGTACAGAGATAGCACGTGTGCAGGTGACGCCGACTGAGCTGCTCATCGTAGACCGTGTGAACCGTCGCTTTGTGCGGGCGGGAGACTCAGAGCTGAGGTATGCCGTGGTGTCGGGATTCACCTACGACAAGCTGGAGAAGGTACTGTTCGCCCTTGGCAAGGACGGGACGTCGAAGAGTCTGTCGGGCGAAGACCTCGGTCTCACCAAGCTCAAGAAGGCAAAGGTAGAGCTCTATGACTTCTCCACAGAGCCTGTCGACGTCAGTCCTATAGAGCTGTCGTCGCGCTATAAGCAGGTCACGCTGGAGGAGATGATGCAGCTGCTAACCAGTCTGAGCCTATGAAGATGCGCGTGCTTCTGTTGGCTATGGGCTTATGCCTCGTGTCTGCGGCTGCCTACGGACAGTCGAACAAGACGATACGCGAGCTCGAAGCCAAGCGCACCAATCTACAGAAGCAGATAGCCCAGACCGACTCGTTGCTGAAGACCAACCGACGTAATGTGGGCAGTCAGCTAAGTGCACTGAACATGCTGACGGCACAGCTGGCAGAGCGCAAACGGCTGGTCGATGCCATTGCTGCCGACATCGACTCCGTCGACACGCAGATACGCAGCATGGACCGTCAGCTTGCCGTGCTGCAGCGACAGCTGAAGCAGCAGCGCAATGACTATGAAGCCTCGGTGCTCTATCTGTATCGCAACCGCAACCTGCATAGCCGACTGATGTTCATACTGTCGGCAGACAAGTTCTCGCAGATGATACGCCGTCTGCGGTATGTACGTGAGATGGGCGACTACCAGCAGCGTCAGGGCGAGGACCTGATGAAGAAGCAGGACGAGGTCAGTGCCAAGCAGACGGAGCTGAAGACGGCACGCGAGGAGAAGGCAAAGCTGCTGAGTGCCCATGACCAAGAAGTGAAGGACATGGAAGGTCAGGAACAACGGCAGCAGCAGATAGTGAAAGACCTCCGTAGCCAACAGCGAACGTTGCAGGCAGAGATAGCCAAGCAACGACGACAGGCTGAACAGCTGAACAACCAGATAGACAAGTATATCGCCGCCGAGGTGGAACGTCAGCGCAAGGAAGCCGAAAGGGCAGAGAAGGCACGACGGGAGGCTGCCGCCAAGCAGTCGGCAGACAAGGGCAAGACATCTGCCTCGCAGAAGTCGGCACGTCAGCAGTCGCAGGGCGGTGAGACATATAACGCTGCCAAGCCCGACGCACAGCTGTCGGCGAACTTCGCCAGCAATCGCGGCAAGCTGCCACTGCCCATCACAGGACCATACATCATCACCAGCCACTACGGACAGTATAATGTCCAGGGACTGCGCAATGTGGTGCTCGACAATAAAGGCATCAACATACAAGGCAAGCCTGGTGCACAGGCGAGGGCAGTCTTCAACGGTACCGTCGTGGCTGTCTTCAAGCTCAACGGACTATATAACATCCTCGTGCGTCATGGCGAGTACATCTCCGTCTACTGCAATCTCTCGTCGGTATCGGTGAAGCAAGACGACAAGGTCAGCACACGTCAGAACCTTGGCACGGTATATTCCGACGCCTCCGATGGCGGACGTACCACCCTCCACTTCCAACTGCGACGGGAGAAGGAGAAGCTCAATCCGGA
>CAYXLA010000119.1:0-6618 GCA_964465765.1 uncultured Bacteroidaceae bacterium
GTCTGCGCTGCGCTTAGACTGGGGTTATGCATAATTCAGCCTCTCCGAGGCTGCATGTCCTCTCAATACCCATATCCTGCGGTGAACATATCTTCAATGGTGCACTGTGCACTCCGAGCATAATTCAACTTCTCCGAGGCTGCATGTCCTCTCAATACCCATATCCTGCGGTGAACATATCTTCAATGGTGCACTGTGCACTCCGAGCATAATTCAACTTCTTCGAGACTGCATGTCCTATAACGTAGTTGCACTCCAAGGCAACATATCTTATGTAGTGGAATCCATGACGATATTGCTCTCTTTTACAAGGAGTAAGCATCCTGCTGTGGTGTCCCGACGGGACACAATTATGCCTAACCCCAGACTAAGGGAACGCAGTGACCGCAGTCTGGGGCTAATGCCCACCTCTCAACTGTGCCTCGAAGAGGTACATACATGAAGGACTTGAACACAACACTCAACACCTTCAACCCAACACCGGCACCGCAGGTGCCAAGAGAGGTACACGTGCCATAGGACTTGGACGCAGCTGACCGGATTTTTAGTGAGGGGAGGTTATAGCCGGAGGGAATTTGCAGTACCTTCGCAGTCGCACAAAGCAAGAGAGAAATAGAGAAAGGAAACATCTATGCACAGCAGAGAAGAACAGATGCAGGCCTTCGGTCGCCTGCTCGACGTCATGGACGAACTGCGGGTGAAATGTCCGTGGGACCGCAAGCAGACCAACGAGAGCTTGCGCCCAAACACCATTGAGGAGACGTATGAGTTATGTGAAGCCCTGATAAAGGACGACAAACCCAATATATGCAAAGAGCTGGGCGACGTGCTGCTACACGTCGTGTTCTATGCCAAGATTGGTTCGGAGACCAATGATTTTGACATCAAGGACGTATGCGACCAGTTGTGCGAGAAGCTCATCTATCGTCATCCGCATGTCTATGGTACTGCCAAGGCAGAGAGTGCCGGCGAGGTCGTTGCCAACTGGGAACAGCTGAAGCAGCATGAGAAAGGTGGCAACAAGACTGTGCTTAGTGGTGTGCCCAACTCACTGCCTACACTCATCAAGGCCTATCGCATACAGGACAAGGCACGTGCCGTGGGCTTCGACTGGAGCCAGCGTGAGGATGTGTGGCAGAAGGTGAAGGAAGAGATAGGCGAGTTTGAAGCCGAGGTAGGCAACATGGACAAGGAGCGTGCCACGAAAGAGTTTGGCGACCTCATGTTCAGTCTTGTCAATGCTGCACGCCTATACCATATAAATCCAGACAATGCCCTGGAGCATACCAATCAGAAGTTCATTCGTCGTTTCGGCTATGTGGAGCAGAAGGCAAAGGAGCAGGGACGCGAACTCAAGGATATGACGCTCGAGGAGATGGATGCTCTCTGGAACGAAGCCAAGAAGCTGGAGGAGTCAGGCAGTTGCTGACTCCTTGTCTTCTTCCGACTTCAATGCTCTGCGCAGGTCGTTAAAGACATCCTGACCGTATACCACCCATCCTGCAGAACACAGAAAGGCTACGAAGATAAACGCGGCTACTGTCAGCGTCTTGCGGGGCTTGCTTGGCCTGAGCGGCACAGTGGCTGTCTGTATTACGGCAAACACAGGCTTCGTCTCCTGCACTCGCATCTTGGCAGTCTGCAGCTGTTGTGCCACGGTGTTGTAGACATTGTATGCCAGGTCGCGCTCGTTCTGCAGACGCTCCTGCTCAGTCAGGAAGCTCTGACGGATGATGTTCTGGTTGGCATCGACAAAGCTGGCATACTCGCTCTGCTTGGCTCGGTAGTTCTCTTCAGCCTCGGCATACATCTTCTCAGTATACTCCAAGTCCTTGCGTGCCTTGTCAGTGCGATAGTCGGTGACGTATTTCTGTATCTTCGACATGACGCTATCTGCCACCTGAGCGCATATCTCTGCGTTCTGCATTGAGACAGATATGCTGGTCGTGGTCTTCTCGTTCTCAATGGTTATCTTCTGCGATATGGCAGCAGCTATGCCCGCCTGCTTCTGTGTGAGCCTTTGCGGGTCTATTGTGTCTATTGAAGGTTCTTCTTCCTCCTCGCTGAACAGCGACATCACAGAGCCTATCAGCGCTCCTGGCGACAGGTAGCTCCACCATGCACGGCTCTGGTCTTCGCTCATGTAGTCGTACAGAGTCTCGTCTATTCCTGCCTCTTCGTCGGTCACCCTTATAGAGAACAGATCGACCAGAAACGGCGTGCTTGCCACAATGTCCGAATAGAATGTCGGTCCTATGGCGTCTGCTCCTGCGGCAGAACTGCCAAGGCTGATGCCTGCCATCGATGCCAAGGCACCCAGGCTGCCCGATGAACCGCTCGTTCCTGTCGACTCGGGCGCCAGCGTAGTCGTCACGGTGTATTCCTTAGGTATGCTAAGTGCCACGACTACACCCACTATCAGACCCACACCGCACATCTTCAGAATCCACTTTCTCTTCGCCCATGCCTTGGTGAATAGCGCCATCAGGTCGATACCTTCCTCGTCGTCCTGCTCCTGCGATGCTATGTATTCAGGTTCCATGCCCATATCAATGTCTTTTCTGTTGTTGCTCATACTCGTGCCTTTATCTGAAGAGTGAGACTATACTTGCAATGACGGCAGCCATTGATGCTCCTGCACTGCTCATGCCCATTACCTCCGACAGGCTCGTGCGGCGTGTCGAACGTTGCGGCACTATTATCTCACTGCCAGGCTCTATAGCCTTGCTGCTGCCGCGCTTCAGCCTCGACACCGTACCGTTGAGGTGCACCACGTAAGCACGGCTACGCTTTGCGTTCAGGGCATAGCCACCAGCCTGACTGATGTAGTACTTCAGTCCTTCGTCCGCCTTGTAGAACACGGTGTTAGGATAGAGCACTGCACCGCTAATCTTCACCGTATTGGTATACTCCGGCACTACCAGCTCATCGCCTTCGCGCAGCACCAGGTCGTAGTCGCTATTGGGCTTCGCCAGAGCTTTCTCCAGGTCGATACCGACAGTGTAGGTCGTTGCCATCTGGTTTATCATCATGTCTATGGAGTCCTGACTTGCAGTGGCATAGGTCACGCGAAGTGCATCCTCCTGACGTGTAATCTCATCTTCGCTCATCAGACGTATCAAGCGTGCGCCCTTCACGTAGGCATCGGGCGTTACGCCACCGGCACGCTCGACGATGTCAGACAAGCGTTCGTTCTTGCTTATGAGTGCATAGGTGCCGCCAAAGAGCACTTCGCCGCTGACCGTGACGTTCTGCTGCTCTCTGTAGGCAGGACTCTTGCGGACATACACCTCGTCGAACGGCTGCAGGTAGAACGGCTTGCCGCCGGTGAACAGCTGCTGGTCGATGTCGAACGAGAAGGTCTCGCCCATGGTTCTGTTGAACTCCTTGCTCGCAGGGTTCTTGATGCGGCGTGTGACGCTGACGTTTGTCGACGCTGCCGATTCCAGCAGTCCGCCTGCCATGACCACCACATCCTCGACCGTCATGTTGTCTGAGTAGAGGTATGTTCCCTCGTTAGCCACCTCACCATGTATGGCTACTGTGCGCTGTTCCTCCAGTCCCTGTATCGTAGGAATATACAGCACGTCGTTGCGCTTCAGTGGAATGTCGGCAACGGTGCCGTCCATAAGTCCCTGTATGTCGATTGAGATAATCTCATGATTGTAGTCCTCCTTCTCGCGGTCCAGTATGGCACGGTTACGGAAGGCATCGCCACGCAGTCCTTCAGCCTTCTCGATGAGGCGGCGCACGGTGTTGGTCTCTGCACCAAGCTCGTAGGCTCCCTCGCGATAGACAGCTCCGCGAATCTCCACACGGTTCTCATAGCGCTCCAGCACAGAGTCGGCAGTAATCACATCGCCGTCGTCGAGCTTGAAGACAGAGAAGTCCATCTCGTCGACATTATATATCTGTCGTTCGCGTCCGCTGCTCTTACGTTCCACGCGCAGTGCTTTCTTGTAGGCATCACCGCTGAAGCCGCCGGCAAAGTCAATGGCAGTCTTCATGGTCTCGTTGGTCTTCATCTCGTAGAACATAGGTCGCTTCACCTTGCCTAATACCTGCACCAACGACTGATATGTGGGCACAATCACCACATCGCCTTCCTGCAGACGGTCACCGCCAGTCAGCTTTCCCTCCAATATATATTGGTATATGTCCACCGTGGCAACGGTCCTGTTGTTGCGCACAATCTCTATGGCACGCAGACTACCGATGTCGTTGACACCCCCTGCAGCATACAGTGCATGGAACACCGATGCGAATGCCGACAGCGTGTAGGTGCCTGGCACCTGAACCTCACCCATGACGTTGACCGTTATCGAACGGTTGCTGCCGAGAGTGAAGTTGACATACGTCGTGGGGTTGGCATCGCTGATGCCCGAGTATATCTTCGAGAGTTCCTGCTTCATGTAGTTGCCTGCTTCCGCAACGGTCTTTCCGTTGAGGTAGACAGGACCAAGGTTGCTGACCTGTATGGTGCCATCGGGCGAGATGGTCTCGCGTATGGTGCTCTCCGAAGCTCCCCAGATGTCGATTATCACCTCATCACCAGGGCCAAGACGGTAGTTGGCAGGAGTGGCGATGTTTACACTCGGCTCGAAGGTAAGGTCTTCGTTGTCGAATATGTTGTGACCGAAGATCTGCTCTGTCGGGTCAATCTCTTCCTCCTGCAGACCGGACATGGCAAGCGGGTCTGTCAGCATGTCCAGAGAGTTCTGCATGTTCTGGTTGTATGTGCCAACGGTGTCGGCAGCGTTGGTCAGCACGTCGAAGCGGCTCTCGCCTTGTACGTAGTTCTTGCGGTTAGATGTGCCAGATGTGCGCTCGTTGCCCGATGTCTGTGAGTTCTTTTGAGTTCGTCGTGTGCGTCGAGTGATGGGTTGGTTGTCGCGCATGCGTGTAGTGCTTGTCCCGACACCTGCCTGTGTGCCGTTGGCATTGCCGCTGCCATTGGAATATTGGTTGCGGATGCGCACCAGCTGTTCCTGCGTGACGCCACGCCGCATAAGCTCTGTCGCTATCTGTTGCTGGTTCTTGCCCTGGCTGTTGGCCTGCTGAATGTACTGCAACACCTGACTGTCGGACATGCTCTGTGCCAATGCTGCGCCGCATGCCATCAGTATTGCGAATACAACCGTTAAGAATCTTCTCATGTATGTCGTGTTATGTTGTTGTCTCTCTGGATACCTAAAACGTCACCGTCATGCGCTCTCCAGCTGCAGTGCGAAGGGCGCATACCTAGTAGGGTGCGAAGATAGTGAATGTTTCTTGCACGGCAAGTCGGAAAGTTGTATTTTTGTGGTGTGATGCACAATTGCTATAGTAATCACAATAACAATTAATATAGAAGAAACATGAAAAACCAACTCAAACTGGCGATGGCTGCCTTCCTGTGTGGAGCGGCAATCCTGCCTTCGACGGCACAGTACCGTCGCACACCAACTCCTAACGACACACTTCAGTCTGTACGCACGCTTGCCGACGGTTCGGCAGTGTTCAGCATCTATGCTCCCAAGGCACGTACTGTGACACTTGCAGGCGATGGAGACCTCATCCCGTACTTTGGCGACAACCGACCAGTGGTAAAGGAGAATGCCAATGGCGTATGGGAGATAACAGTGAAAGATGCCAAGCCAGGCGACTACCGCTATCACTTCGTAGTCGACGGCGTCAATGTCTACGACCCCAAGGGCGAACTTGCAAGCGAGACATCTGCCATTGCCAAGATTGGTGACGGCACAGAATACTTCGCCATGAAGGATGTGCCGCATGGAGCAGTCAGCCAGCGCTATTACTGGAGTGAGACTCTCGGCACGTGGCGTCGCATGCATGTATGGACACCTGCCGGCTTTGAGAATTCGAAGAAGAAGCTGCCAGTGCTCTACCTCATACATGGTGGCGGTGACACCGATAATGCTTGGCCTGGAGTAGGAGCTGCAGGACTCATCCTCGACAATCTGCTTGCAGAAGGCAAGATGGAGCCAATGATTGTTGTCATGCCCAATGGAACGGTGACAGGTGTGCCCAATGAGGTTCCGCCATTTGCACAAGACATGGTGAAGTCTATCATCCCATTCGTCGAGAGCAACTATCCTGTGCTCGTCGACCGAAACCATCGTGCCATCGCCGGACTATCTATGGGTGGCATGGAGACCATGGAAGTGGCATTCAGCAATCCCGATATGTTCTCCTATGTATGGGTACTGAGTTCGTCGTTCATGCCTGGTCAGGATCCTGCCAACGAGTCAGCACGTCTCAACGTGAAAGCCAATGTTGGCAAGATGAACAAGAACTTCAAGCAGATGGTGTTTACACAGGGCGGTCCTTCCGACATAGCCTATAAGAACTGCGAGAACACACGCAAGCAGCTCGATGCCGATGGCTTGAAGTACGAGTACAAGGAGAACTCGCAGGCCGGACATAGCTGGACAACATGGCGTGCCGACCTCTTCGACTTGGCACAGCGCATCTTCAAGTAACCAAGGGCTTATACAGCTCCCCGAAAGAGGTTAACCTCATCAGCCATTGAGGTTAACCTCTCGGGCCTTTAAGGTTAACCTCATGAGCCCACGAGGTTAACCTCCCGTAAATGGTGCCTATACACGTCCTGGCTGA
>CAYXLA010000120.1:0-6539 GCA_964465765.1 uncultured Bacteroidaceae bacterium
TTAAGATATCTTTACAATTACCTCATTAACATACTTTACACTTTGATGCGCTTCCGTTGCCCTTTTCCTATAGCGCGTGTACCTCTCCGAGACACATACTGGGGGCGTTCAATACCCCAGACTGCGGTCACTGCGTTCCCTTAGTCTGGGGTTACCAGTTAGTGTACCTCTTCGAGGCGCCACGTCCTCTGACCGCATTTCACGCAACACGCCTCACGTAACACGTTACTATACCTCTTCGAGGCACCACGGCAGGATGATGACCAGTAGACGTATAGTAGAATCAGCAAATACAACTCTAAAGGCGAGACTTTGTAGTCAAGGCACTTGCAACATGCCTTTGCCAGGCTATATGAGTATAACCTCTAATGCGCTCACATGTAATTAACTTCGCTGGAGAAGTTATCTGATATCCTCATACCAATGCTTGAAATATTCATACCAAGGCTTGAAATATTCGTACCAAAGCTTGGTATGATAATTGCAAGCCTTGGTATGAGCCTGTAATATATACTGCAAGAGCTATGATATTATACTTCAAGAGCCAAGACAGTATACTTGGGTGCCTGCGGCACCGTGCTGTCGGTGTTGGGTGTTGAGTGATAGGTGTTGGGTGATGCAGGATGTATACACGTCCTCTGAATGTCTGTCACGCAGCACGCAAGAGCCTCACCCCAACCCTCCCCTAAAGGGAAGGGTGAATACAACACAATGTCACGCAGCACGCTGCACGCTTCACGCTTCACGTAAATTATGCCCAGCCTGTAAGCATGCCGTAGAAGTAGAAGGGCTTCAGGATGTAGACCTTGAGCAGCCATGCCGCCCACTGCTCGCGCGAGGTGTCGAGCAGAGTGAAGGGGAAGGTGGTCTCGGGCTCTTTGTCGTAGTTGAACTCGCACAGCAGCACGTGGCCATAGTCGGTCACAATGGGGCATGCGGCATAGCCGTCGTACTTCTCCACGGGCTCCTTGCCCTCCATCAGACTAATGAGGTTCTTGGCTGCTACGGGCACTTGCTTGCGCACGGCAGCCGACGTCTTGCTTGTGGGTATGCCGGCGACGTCGCCCAGCGAGATGATGTTGGGATAGGTCTTGTGCACCAGTGTCTCCTGATCGACCATGACCCATGCCTCACGTGCCAGCTTGCCTTCGGTCCATCCCAGTCCAGCCTCGCGCACGAAGTCGGGTGCCGACATGGGTGGGGTGAAGTGCAGGAAGTCATAGTCTTCCTTGAACTCGGTGGTCTGCTTGTTGCCGTCGACGGTCTCCTCGCGGACGAAGTACACCTGCTTAGCCTGTGTGTCGATGCCCTTGATGCTGACGTTCAGGTTGACGGGTATGTTGCGTTCGCTGAATATCTCCTCGAGTCTTGGCGTGTAGTATGGCACGTCGTAGAGCTTGGCAGAGTGGGTGAAGAAGTTCAGGTCGACGTTGTTGCGTGTGCCTTGCTGGCGTGTGTAGTGCTCGGTCAGCAGAGTAATCTTCTTTGGCACGCCGCCACACTTGTGCTTGGTGTGCGTGTCGGTGAAGACACCCTTGCCGCCGGTCTTGCTGAACTCCTGCATTGCCTGCCATGTGCGCTGCGCTCCGTTGAAGTCGTATGCCGAGTTGGCATTGCCCTGTCCGAGAGTCTCGAGGCTCATGCCTTCGATGTGGTTCCAGTTTATCTGTATGCCTGGCACGAGCACCAGAAAGTCGTAGTCGATGGTGCCGTTAGCCTGTGTGGTGACGTTGTTCCTGACGGGGTCGACTGCCACGACGCTGTCCTTTACCCATTTTATGCCGCTGGGCATGCAGTCCTCCTGCTTCTTCCACACGTCGTCAGGCTGGTAGACGCCCGATGCTATCAGCGTGAATCCTGGCTGGAAGTACTGGCGGTCGCTGGGATCTATCAGCGTGATGTCGGGTTGGTCCAGCCATCGCTTGAGGCGTGCTGCCATGCTGATGCCTGCTGCTCCGCCGCCAACGATTACTATCTTGCCTTTGGCATTGCTGGTGGTACACGACTGGAGCGTAGTGCCGCCCAGTGTCAACAATCCTGCCGATGCTACTGTCTTGAGGAACGTACGGCGGTCCAGTCCGTGCCGCTCGAACAGCCTTATAAGTTTGTTGAGGTCTTGTGTCTTCATATATCCAAGATTTTCTTTTGTTGGTGTCGGCAACACGTCGTACGTCTACCAATAGGGCGCAAACAATATTGCCGCATGACTACATCGGTTGATGTGGTCACACGGCAAAGATAGGGAAATTCCATCAATCCGACATCACCACCCAGAGAGAGCCAGACGGAAGCCTATGCCGGCAACGTCAGCACCTCCCAGTTCAGGGTCGGCTTGCATGCGTGTTGAGATGCGACAAGCATGTGCATCGATACCGCCACTACGAGCGACACGGTATTCTCCGGTAGCAGGGCCTTTGGGGTCGGTCTGGGCTTCGCTGCTGTAGGGACCATACCAGTCGGAACACCATTCCCAGACGTTGCCACTCATGTCGTAAAGGCCCAATTCATTCGGTTCCTTAGTCATCACATTCGTGAACATACGACCTTCGTCGCTAAACGTGTCTTCGAAATTCTCCCAGTCGTACCATGCCACTTCGTCGACATCGTTGCTGCCGCTGTACTGATAGTGGTTGGACTTGTTTCCGCCACGAGCAGCAAATTCCCACTCAGCCTCTGTGGGCAAGCGGAACTTCTTGCCTGTTGCAGCATTGAGCTTGGCAATGAATTCGTGCACTTGCTTCCATGTCACACGTTCTACTGGTCTGCTTTCGTACGTGATGTCTTCGTCGGCAATGTCCTTGAACTCCGACGGATTGTAGCCCATCACGGCTATCCATAAGCGTTGTGTCACTTCCTCTGCTCCTATGTAGTAGTCCTTCGTGATTGTTACCTGATGGGCAGGTGTTTCATCGTCAAAAGGGTTCTCCATCTCAGGTGTTGCACCCATGGTGAAGGTACCTGCTTCTACTTTAATCATGTCGTAGCAAAGTTCGAGACCTCCCAAATAAGGATCTTCTACGCAAAAGCAGGTCTTGTCATCATTATAAAACGACACATCCAATGAATCCTTCACCTCAGCCGTCTGATCGACCTCGGCCATGGGTTGATTCTCTGTTTCGACCGCCGTACTGTCGGCCGCCTGCTTGTTTGTTGCCTTGCCATTGGCACATGCAATAACGCAGCATGCGACCGATAGCGCTATCAATGTATTCTTCATATCTAATAATTTAAGTTGTCAACACTTCATTCGGAAAGGACGAGGCGAAGGCCAATATAGGCGAGATTGTTGTCGGGGGCACTCTCCAGACGAGTCGAGATGCGACAGCCAGAAGCAATAAAGCCCCAACTGCCCCCACGGTGCACGCGCGATTCTCCACTTGCAGGACCTGCGGGATTGGTCTGCGCATCGCCACTATAGTCTGCATACCAGTCTTGGCACCACTCCCAGACATTTCCTGTCATGTCGTAGATGCCAAGTTCGTTGGGCTGCCTGGTTGCCACCTCGTGCGTCTCAATGCCGCTATTGTCATTGTACCACGCCACATCGTCTATATTGTCGCTACCGCTATAAAGGAAATGCTTTGAGCTGTTACCGCCGCGAGCTGCAAACTCCCATTCTGCCTCCGTAGGCAAGCGGAAGTTCTCGCCTGTTGCAGCATTGAGCTTGGACAGGAATGTCTGGCAATCATTCCATGACACCTGCTCAACAGGCAAATTGTTGCCAACGCGGAACGATGGATTGTCGCCCATCACTGCAGTCCAAAGTGCCTGTGTCACCTCGGTCTTGCCCATATAGTAACCATTGGTCAGCGTCACCTGATGAGCCGGCTTCTCCCAGCCGTATGCATCGACGTCTCCGTCCATTGCTCCCATGGTGAACGTTCCCGGTTCGACCTTAGCCATTTCGTAACGGGCACCGTTAACGGTCAGCACACCATTGGAATACGACACCTCCGCATCTCCATTCGCTATTGACGGAGTTTGCTCTGTGGCTGGTGCACTGTCGGCAGTAATGACAAGGCGGAGCCCGAGTCCGTAGTCGGAAGCCCATGACGGGTCTTGACTGGATCGTTTCGTTACGCGGCCTGCCGCATCAAACGTATCCCAACTTCCACCACGATACACACATGCGGTTACGTCCGAACCCCCTGTGGGATTTGTCTGCGCTGCACTGTCATACTCTCCATAGTAATCGTTGCACCATTCACTCACGTTGCCACTCATATTATATATACCAAGTTCGTTGGGCACCTTGGAGGCTACATCGTGAGTCGTCTTCTTACTTTCGGGAACGGTCCAAAGGTCTTCCCATGAGTTGGTTCCGCTATACTGATAATTCTTCGATTTGTTGCCGCCACGTGCCGCGAACTCCCATTCTGCTTCTGTAGGCAGACGGAATTCCTTGCCCGTAAGAAGGTTCAGATTACCGATGAACACCAGACAGTCGTAGTATGACACCTGCTCGACAGGCAGGTTGTCGCCCTTGAAATGTGAGGGGTTAGTACCCATCACGGCTTTCCACAGTGCCTGCGACACTTCGGTCTTACCCATATAGTAGTTGTTGGTGAGCGTGACTTCGTGCGCAGGGAATTCATTGTCATAGGTGTAATCCGTCTTTGTCGTCGCACCCATGGTGAATGTGCCGGCTTCGACCAATGCGAATTCGTAGCGCACGCCATTCACAGTCAATACGCCGTCGGAATATGTGGCTTTGCTTTGGGCATTGGCTGAAAGGCAGCCAAGTGCCAACAAGGAAGTGATGAGGAGATGTTTCATAATGGTAATGTCGAAAGGTGGATTCTAAAAAAAGGAAGTTTCAGTATGTTATGACCAAGGGTCTGCCTCTTTGGGATGACGCACATCGGTGAGGATGGACATCTTCCACACAAACCACTGTCCGGTGCTTGCCTTCTGGCGTAGCGTGATTGGACGTGGAGTGTCGGCTCCCGAGGTCTGTATGAACAGCTTCACATAACCATCTTCGCTGCGCGAGCTGCTGTTTTCGCTTATCTCAATGACATAAGGCGTTGAGGGAGTGTAGTTGTTGTCGGGTGTTGCTCCCTTGAGATACGAACGGGTGACGTAGCTTTTGCCATCCAGACGTTCGCTGATGAACTTCTTCTCGGATTCGTCGAACGGTTCAGGTCCACGCAGGAAATCCAACATGGTGAAGGTCTCGTCGGTATCGTTCTCGTAGTTGAACAGTACGGCAACAGCAAGTGCTGCCACTGCATACTCGTCGGTAAGTTCGGCTCCAGGCAGAGCCTTGAGTTCGTCAAGATTTGTAGGAAGTGATTCCAGTGTCACCTTCTTGCCATTCTTGCCTATAAGGCTGGAGATGGAAAGTCCTGATCCTTCGACTACGTCTTTCAATTCAGACAGAGCCTTGGAAGCGTCCTTCTTCGACTTCACTTGCTTTGCTGCCTTTACGACTTTCTTTCCGATCTTTCCCCAATCCTGTGCTGCACAAGGAGCGCACAGGAAGAAACTAAGTAGTAAGTATAAGATGTACTTCATTGTTCGTTGTGATATTAAAGGTTTAATTTTTACTTGTTCTATTCTGATATGGCGAGGCGAAAGCCTACGCTGGCATACCTATCCTCAAGGTTAAAGTAGTCCCGATTGAAGGGCCGGCAATTATCAGCCATGTAGTGATAGCAACCGCCACGACACACGTAGTCTGTTCCTTCGTCTGGTCCCGTAGGGTCGGTCTGCGCTGCTTCACTATATTCTTCAAACTTGTCGGAACACCACTCCAAGACGTTTCCACACATGTCGTAGAGTCCAAGCTCGTTGGCTTGCTTCGTTGCCACTTCGTGTGTGGCATCACGACTGGTTATGCTGTACCAAGCAACCTCTTTGAGGTCATTGCTGCCACTGTACTGATAGTGCTGCGATTTGTTGCCGCCCCGGGCAGCAAACTCCCACTCTGCTTCTGTGGGAAGACGAAAGTTCTTGCCTGTTGCCGCATTGAGCTTGGCGATGAACTCCTGACATTCTGTCCACGACACATTGTTCACTGGATTGTTGTCGCCTTCGAAGTCCGAGGGATTTTCTCCCATCACGGCTGTCCACAATGCTTGGGTAACTTCTGTCTTTCCCATGTAGTAGTTATGTGTCAGCGTCACCTGGTGGGCAGGCTTCTCATAGGAAGTGACATTCTTCATCTCGGGTGTTGCACCCATGGTGAATGTGCCAGCCTCGACCAATGCAAACTCATAGCTAATGCCATTGACCGTGAGCATACCGTCGTTGAATATTGCATCCTGTGCCGGTTGTGCCGCTGCCTCAATCGCAGATGTCTCGGCAGCCACTGCCTCGTCGGCAGAAGCACTCTTTGCCTTGGTGCCATCGACACATGCCACGAGGCTGCCCGATGCCAACAGAGCCATCAATGCATTCTTCATATTCATTGCGTGTATCGAGGTTTGAAATAAGGAGTGCTATATATAATAAGGTGTACTATATATAATATGGTGTACTATATATAATATGGTGTACCATTATATATAAGGAGAACGGAGAGCTGGCATCAACCC
>CAYXLA010000121.1:0-6505 GCA_964465765.1 uncultured Bacteroidaceae bacterium
CTCCTTTGCTCTCAGACAAATTGTCCTCGAAAATAAACTCGCAATCTGACAAAGCTAATTTATAGAACCCACCATAAATAAGGAGGACGCATCCATTGGCACTATGCACAATGATGATGCGTCCTCCTTGTTTCTTTATGTCTGTCTCGACGAGCCGATAGAAGTTATCTACCCGTCTTGCTGACCCGTCTTTCCGACAGGTCGCTCCTCAGAATCAATAAGCGAAGAGCGGATAGTCCTTCATGATGCTGTTCACCTTCTCGCGAACGCTGGTGATTACGCGCTCGTCCTCCGGTGCATTCAGCACTGTCTCTATCATCTCTGCGATGGTGTGCATCAGCTCTTCCTTCGCACCACGTGTGGTGATGGCAGGAGTGCCGAGGCGAATACCCGATGTCTGGAATGCCGAGCGTGTGTCAAACGGAACCATGTTCTTGTTTGCCGTGATGTCGGCAGCCACGAGAGCCTTCTCTGCCACCTTACCGGTCAGGTCTGGATACTTCGTGCGCAGGTCTACCAGCATCGAGTGGTTGTCTGTACCGCCGCTGACGATGTGGAAGCCACGGTCAATCAGGTCTTGTGCCAGCACTGCCGCATTCTTCTTCACCTGTGCTGCATACTCCTTGAACTCAGGCTGCAGAGCCTCGCCGAAGGCAACAGCCTTGGCAGCAATGACATGCTCCAGCGGTCCCCCCTGAATGCCTGGGAACACTGCAGAGTTTATCAGTGTCGACATCATCTTCACCTCTCCCTTCTTCGTGGTCAGGCCCCATGGGTTCTCGAAGTCCTTGCCAAGCAGGATTACGCCACCGCGCGGACCGCGCAGTGTCTTGTGTGTTGTCGATGTCACGATGTGTGCATACTTCAGCGGGTTGTCCAGCAGTCCGGCAGCAATCAGTCCGGCAGGATGAGCCATGTCGATCATCAGCAGTGCGCCCACCTCATCGGCAATCTTGCGCATGCGGGCATAGTCCCACTCGCGGCTGTAGGCAGAGCCACCGCCGATAATCAGCTTCGGCTTCTCGGCAAGAGCTATGCGTTCCATCTCGTCATAGTCCACACGTCCTGTCTCGGGATTCAGGTTGTATGCTATGGGGTGATACAGGATGCCGCTCGTGTTCACTGCCGAACCGTGGCTAAGGTGTCCGCCCTGGTCGAGGTTCAGTCCCATGAACTTGTCGCCTGGCTTCAGCACTGTCAGCAGCACGGCTGCATTTGCCTGTGCACCGGAGTGCGGCTGCACGTTGGCATATTCTGCACCGAAGAGCTGCTTCACGCGGTCAATGGCAAGCTGCTCACTCTGGTCGACGACCTCACAGCCACCATAGTAGCGGTGACCGGGATATCCTTCGGCATACTTGTTGGTCATGTACGACCCCATAGCCTCCATCACCTGGTCGCTGACGAAGTTCTCCGAAGCGATGAGCTCCATGCCCTTCAGCTGGCGCTGGTGCTCCTTCTCGATGAGGTCAAAAATTGCGTTGTCTCTCTTCATGATCTGTGTGTTTATTTGTTTGATTCTATTCGTCTTTAAGAAGTTCCAAGAAGCTCTCCGTCATTTGTCCGGCTGACGCTGGAAGTCCGACTCCTTTGTCCACTGCGGCATCTCGTCGGCATTGGCAATCTGCAGTGCTATGCTGAACACCAGGTCCATGTTCTCTATGGCACCGTCGAAGCTCCACCACGACTCGTCATATTCGTCGTTGGGCTGATGATAGCGGTTCACCTTTGGCTTAGCATCGTATGCAGCCTGGTCGTAGTAGTCGCGACCGCCGCTGACAAGCACTGCCGGCACACCTTTCTTCACGAAGTTGAAGTGGTCGGCACGGAAGTAGCCGCCACCCGGGTCTTCTGTGCGGATGTCCAGTCTGCGTCCCTGTGCCGATGCTGCCACGAGTGCATACTCGTCGATGTTGCTCTTTCCTGCATTGCTCAGCACCACGTTCTTCGAGCGCATGGCTGGACCGCCTGTGCCGTCGATGTTCACGTTGGCTGCTGTCTTCGACAGCGGAAACAGCGGATGCTCGCAGTACCACTCCGAGCCCAGCAGTCCGCACTCCTCGGATGTAACGGCTACGAACACAATCGAGCGGCGCGGCTTCACGGGCAGCTCCTTATACTTCTTGGCATACATCAGCATGCACGCCACGCCCGATGCGTTGTCGCTTGCACCATTATATATACTGTCGCCATTCACCGGTGCGCCTATTCCGAAGTGGTCCCAGTGTGCCGTCATGACGATGTACTCATCCTTCAGGTCCGTTCCCGGCAGCAGTCCCACCACGTTGTGCGATGTGCCGATGCTGCTCTTCACGTTCAGCTCCACGGCGCTCTTCGACTTCAGCTCCACAGCCTTGAAGCCCGGCTTCTTTGCCTGTGCAGCCAGCTGGTCGTAGTCCAGTCCGCTGGTGGCGAAGAGCTTGCGCGCAGCATCCTCCGTGATCCATCCGCTCAGACCCAGTGCCGAAGCATTGTCGTCGTCCGACAGCAGGCTGATCTCTGTCTGCGAGTGCGACGACTGGCACACCTGGAATCCGTAGCTTGCAGCCTCCGTGTTGTGTATCACGAGGCATCCGGCAGCACCCTGTCGCTGTGCCTCCTCCAGCTTGTATGTCCAGCGTCCGTAGTATGTCATGTTGCGTCCGCGAAACAGCGAGGCGTCGTAGAATCCGGGGTCGTTCACCATGGCGAGGATAATCTTTCCCTTCACGTCCACACCGTCGAAGTCGTTCCATCCGTATTCCGGCGCATTGGCACCGAAGCCCACAAACACATAGTTCGTGCTCGGTATGTTCACCTTCTCGGCATTGCGGTTAGTCCATACCACCACGTCGTCAAAGAACTTCAGGTCGAGCTTGCCCTTCGGACCGCGCACCGTAATCTTGTTGTTCTTCGGACGGGTGAAGGTGGCAATCTCCCTCACCGGCTGGAAGTACGAGCCGTCCTCGGCGCAAGGCTGCAGACCCAGCTGCTTGTACACGTCGGCGATGTAGTTTATGGTCTTCGTCTCATACGGCGTCATGGGCTTGCGTCCGCCGAAGTCGTCCGAGCTCAGCGTCTTGACGTGTTGCTTGTAGTACTCGAGGTCTGTCACCTGATCCTGCGCCACGGCGTTCATGCCTGTCAGGACGCACAGTGCAGCTGCTAAAAGTGCTTTTGTCTTCATTCTAATTGCATTAGGTGGGTTCTAAAAATCGGTGGGAATCTTTAACCCCCACCATTGTACTCTTATTTTCCTTTTCTCTTGGCAAAGGTACAGAATTTCCAGCTCAGTAGAAACAAAGTGGTAGTGAAATCTGTGTATATCCTATATGTATGTACCTCTCCGAGGCACATTAGGAGGATGTACTTAGCCCCAGACTGCGGTCACTGCGTTCCCTTAGTCAGGGGTTACGCATATAATGTACCTCTTCGAGGCACCACGTCCTATAGCGTAGATACACTCACGATACCTCATATCCTCTTAATATCACGCTTCACGCTTCACGTTTCACGCATCACGCAACACGGTGCCGCAGGCACCATAAGAGAGGTACACGCGCTACAGGACTTGCAACGTGTTGTATGTTATGTTGAGATATTGCCCACGCTTCACGCAGCACGCATCACGCTACACGGTGCAACCGGTACCATAAAAATATCCTCTCCTTTTTCCTATCGACACGATAAAAACCGTACCTTTGGGACTGTCGTCGGCGCCAGTGGTGCCGGCAGACGCGACAAGCGAACCTAACCAAAGCATTATTTTATTAGCAAAGCATTATTATTAGCATCATGAAGTTCTGCAAAACAACTCTTTTGGGCAGCATTGCCTGCGCTGCAATGCTCCTCATCGCCTCGTGCGATTCATCGCAACAGTCCACAGCCTTCGGGGCACGCACAGACGCCCTCGACGACTCCGCATGGCAGTCATCCGTATGGATCTCCGCAGCCGACGCACCTGTGGCAACATGGAATTCCGGCGAGAACCCCCGTGCCGCCGACGGCGCCAGCTGGTTTGTGTCGACAGTCAAGAACGGGCAGAAGGTCACCTCTGCCAAGTGGATGACCACAGGCCTTGGCGTCTACCTCCTCTACGTCAATGGCAAGCCCATCGGCACCGAGTTCCTCAAGCCCGGCTTCACCCACTACGCCAAGACCAAGCGGTCGTTCACCTATGACGTCACCGACGTCATCAACTCCCAGGCCGATGCCGAGAACACCCTCTCCGTGCAGGTCACCCCGGGATGGTGGGCAGATAAGATCCTCACCCCCGACGGCTATCCCGGCATGGTGGGCAAGAAAGTAGCCTTCCGTGGCGTGCTCGAGCTGACCTACAGCGACGGCACCAAGCAGCTCTTCGGCACCGACACCAGCAACTGGCGAGCCGGCATCGCCGGACCGGTGACCCACGCTGCCATCTTCGACGGCGAGGACTACGACGCCCGCATCCTTCCCGGCTACGACACGCCCGACAAGCTCTCCACCCCCGAGCAGAACAACGAGTTCCTCGGCGAGATACTGCCCTCCGACGGTGCTGAGGTCTATCTGCGCGAAGACCTCGCCCTCAAGCCCCAGCGTGCCTACGTCTGGCAGGACGTCTCCGGTGCCACCGACGACGCCTACGGCACTGTCGTCATCAGCCGCGAATATGCCGACGGCGAGGAGATGACGCTCAAGGCTGGCGAGAACCTCGTCATCGACTTCGGACAGAACGCCGCTGCCATACCCTCGTTCCAGTTCAAGGCTGCCGCCGGCACCACGCTGACGTGCCTGCCCTCCGAGCTCCTCAACGACGGCAACGGTGCCAAGAGCCGCGGCATGGATGGTCCTGAAGGTAGCACCCACCGTCTCAACCTGCGCACTCCCGACACGGGCATGATCCTCCGCTACACCTTCGCCGACAGCGACGGCTACGTGTCCTACCATCCGCAGTGCACCTTCTTCGGCTATCGTCTCGTCACGCTCACCGCCGATGCCGACGTCACCATCAAGTCCGTCGTCTCCATCCCCGTGTCGTCCATAACCCGCGAGCTCGAGACCGGCACCATCACCACCGGCAATGCCGACATCAACAAGCTCATCTCCAACACCTACTGGGGGCAGCTGTCCAACTACCTCTCCGTGCCCACCGACTGTCCGCAGCGCAACGAGCGTCTCGGCTGGATGGCAGACACGCAGGTCTTTGCCGAGACCGGCACCTTCTTTGCCAACACCGACAAGTTCTTCCACAAGTGGATGCGCGACGTCAGCGACTCGCAGTCACCCCGCGGCGGCTTCCCCGGCGTGGCTCCCAAGGCACAGTACGGTGCCTACGAGGGCGACATGATGCGCCTCGGATGGGCAGATGCCGGCATCATCGTCCCCTGGACCGTCTGGAAGCAGTTTGGCGACACCGGCATCATCGACGAGAGCTGGAGCGCCATGGACAAATACATCAACCATGTCAACGACACCAAGTACAACCACGAGACCCTCGCCGCCGAGAACTCCAACTACCAGTGGGCAGACTGGCTCAGCTATGAGCCCCTCGAGTCGTGCGGCGGACTGGCGTTCAAGGACGGCAAGCCGCTGCCCGACGCCCTGTTCTACTGGAACTACCTCAGCGCCAACTACTGGATCATCGATGCCGGCATGATGGCAGACATGGCGAAAGCCTCCGGCCGCGACGACGCCCCCTACCGCCAGATGCAGCAGGACGCCCGCGCCTATGCCCGCTCCACCTTCTTCAATGCCAACGGAGAGTTCAAGGTCGCCGTCCTCAACACCATGCAGACGCCAGCCCTCTTCGCCCTGAAGAACCAGCTCGTCGACGGCGACGCACGCCAGGCCATGATTGCCCGTCTGCGCCAGAACTTCGCCGACCATGGCAACTGCCTGCAGACAGGCTTCCTCGGCACCTCCATCCTCATGCAGACGCTCACCGACAATGGCATGTCCGACATCGCCTACAACCTCCTCTTCCAGCACCGGAACCCCAGCTGGCTCTATTCCGTCGACAACGGAGCCACCACCATCTGGGAGCGCTGGAACAGCTACATGAAGGACAGTGGCATGGGACCGCGTGGCATGAACAGCTTCAACCACTACGCCTATGGCTGCGTCTGCCAGTGGCTGTGGGAGACCGCTGCCGGCATCGCTGCCGACCCCGCCGTGCCTGGCTTCAAGCACATCATCATGAAGCCCCTGCCCGACAAGCGCCTCGGCTCCATCGACGCCACCTATAAGTCCGCAGCCGGAGTCATCAAGAGCGAGTGGCACTACGACGGCGACGTCTGCACGTGGACCTTCACCATCCCCGAAGGAGCCACGGCCTCCGTCACCCTCCCGGGACAGACCCAGTCCACCGACTACTCCGCCGGCACCTACACCGTCAGCCTCTGACCGCCGCTGCCGGACAAACACACACACCACGAAGGCTCTCACCGCATCCCGCCGGTGGGAGCCTTTTTTTGGTATGCTCGGCATGAGCATTGTCTAACGGGTGGAAGTCCCGAGTAAGCCCTAATAGCGGGAATTACATAGC
>CAYXLA010000122.1:0-6367 GCA_964465765.1 uncultured Bacteroidaceae bacterium
GGGTTATGCAGAATTCAGCCTCTCCGAGGCTGCAAGTCCTCTCAATAACAGTCACACTTCACGCTTCACGCTTCACGTTCATAGTTCCGCGGACCAAAGTTTCACACTTCACACTTCACGCTTTTAGTTCCGCGGACCATAAAAGAAATCAGCGGACTATGAAGGTGTTGCGTGAAGCGTGTATGTCCTCTATGTATTTTCTACCGAGCCCCTAAAACATTGTTGATGCACAATTTGCAAGTGCACCGGATTTTTCCGTTATTTGCTACTGGCTCATGATTATCATCATTCGCCATAACGCTATTGTAAATATTGTAAGGCTATGGATAAGCAAGAACTCATTATATACAACACGGAAGACGGCAAGAGCTCTGTCGTTTTGATTGGACAAGAGGGTATGGTGTGGCTCAGTCAAGCGCAAATGGCTGAACTTTTTGACACCTCAAAACAGTCTGTCTGCTATCATATTGCCAACATCCTGAAAGAGAGAGAATTACCGAAGCAGGCAGTTGTCAAAGAAATTTTGACAACTGCCGCTGACGGCAAACAATACAAAGTAACTCACTACTCACTGGACATGGTATTGGCTGTGGGATACCGCATAAAAGGAGTGCGAGGAACACAATTCCGCCAGTGGGCAACAAGGCACCTGTCTGAGTATCTGATCAAAGGTTTTACGGTAGATGCCGAACGCCTGAAGAATCCCGACGGGAGGCCTGACTATTTTGACGAACTCCTCGCCAAGATACGTGATATACGTGCATCGGAGAAGCGATTCTATCAGAAGCTGCGGGACCTCTTCGCGCTGAGCAGTGACTATGACGCAACGGACAAGGCTACACAGATGTTCTTCGCCGAGACGCAGAACAAACTGTTATATGCCGTCACTTCACATACCGCAGCAGAATTAATCATAGAAAGGGCAGATGCCGAATTGCCTAACATGGGGCTCACATCGTGGAAGGGCAACATCGTAAGAAAACAAGACATCATCATAGCAAAAAACTATCTGCATGAGGATGAGCTGGACAAGCTTAACAGACTTGTCACCATATTCCTTGAATCGGCGGAGTTGCGCGTGAAAGAGCACAAAGACCTGAACCTGAAGTATTGGCGCGACAATGTGGATGCAATGTTGATGTTCCAGAACCAGCCGGTACTGCAAGGGACAGGGAGCGTTTCTAACCAGGTAATGGAAGCGAAAGTCCGAACAATATATGAAGACTTCGACAAAAGACGAAAAGCCCATGATGCCGCTGAAGCAGACAGACTGGACATGCAAGAACTAAAAGAACTGGAGCAGAGCATAAAACGCAGATAAACCTTACAGAACGACGAAGCTGAAATTTAAGATACAACATACACACGTTAAATCCCCACCTTTTTCTACTGACCCCTTTATCTCCCTTCCCTTTAGGGGAGGGCTGGGGTGAGGCTTGTTGAGATATTGCCCACGCAACACGCTTCACGCTTCACGTTAGTCCGCCTCTCCGAGGCTGCACGTCCTAAAGCGTAAGCATCATGCTGTGCTATCCATACAAGGTACACTCCGAGGCTGCAGGTCCTCTGAATGTCTTTCACGCAACACGCTATATCTGGTGTTGGGTGTTGAGTGTTGGGTGTTGGGTTATTTACGTTAAGCGTGCTGCGTGAAGCGTGCATGTCCTTCATGTAAGTACCTCTTCGAGGCACGAAAGGGGTTTCTGCTGAGCCCCAGTCTGCGCTGCGCTTAGACTGGGGTTATGCAGAATTCAGCCTCTCCGAGGCTGCAAGTCCTCTCAATGTCCATTAACGCTTCACGCTTCACGTTAGTCCGCCTCTCCGAGGCTGCACGTCCTCTCAATGTCCATTCACGCTTCACACTTCACACTTCACGCTTCACGTTAATAGCGCTTCACGTTCATAGTTCCGCGGACCAAAGTTTCACACTTCACGCTTCACGCTTCACGCTTCACGCTTCACGCTTCACGCTTTACGTTAGTCCGCCTCTTCGAGGCTGCAGGTTCTCTGAATGTCTACGTCTTGCTGCAGACTACCGATGCCGAATGCGCCGTATGCCCAAGACAATGCCTGTCAGCGACAGTGCAGTGCCGCCAATCATCAGGACCCATATCACGACGATGCGCAGGGTGGGGTGCTTGGTGAAGTAGTGGCTGTTGAAGCAATGGAGCACGCCGTAGGTGATGGAGCGCAGTCGGGTGTTGCTGTTGTAGTATCGGGCCGTGCCGTCGGCAGGGTTCAGATAGTAGATGCTGCGGTCGGCATCGTCAACGGCAATCTTCCAGACGGGCAGCGGCGGGCGGCGTTCTTCGCGGAAGTTGATGTAGTATTTGTCGTACTCGGTCTGCCATGTCACTTCGCAGGCTACCTGCTTGCCGAAGGCTTTTGCCACTATGTCGCGGCATGTCTCGCGGTCGATCGTGAACGGTGCTCCGCTCTGTGCGTCGACCAGCCGTGTGCTGCCGTCGGCACAGCCTTCGAGGCGGTAGACAGGCTTACGCCCAACGAGGGTCCACGTCAGCCTTCTGGCTCCCGTCCGTGCCAGAATGACACGGTAGTCGGCAGTGAAGTCGTCGAGGCTGATGGTTGCAGAGCCTTTGATGTCGGTCTGCACGTCGCGCTTCTCGGTCACGGGAACCATCCATTGCGGCACGTGGCGCACTGACATGAAGCCGCTGAACACGTATGTCAGGGCGAACAGTCCGAACACGAGTCCGAGGATGTGATGCCAGCGGAACAGCGGCTTGCCATACGGCGTCAGTCCCTTGCGGTGACGGCGGGCGGTGATGGCGCTCTTGATGCCGACATACAGTCCGCTCAACACTGCAAATATGCCGATTCCGGACACCCACGCCACAACATCACACCACAGTGCAGAGCCGTTCTCGCGCAGCCAGGTGATGTAGATCCAGTGAGGTATGGCACCTACCCATGCCCAGAAACGCGACTCGCCGGTGGTGTACTGCACCACATTGCCTGTGCGCGATGAGAGGTAGATTTCCGCCTTGTCCGTGCCACTGAAGCCGTATTTCAGAACCGGCCACTCCTTGTGTGGATAGGCATAGATCAGCCATAGGTCGATGTTGTTAAGGCTGTCGAGCAGCGTGATGTCGCCGTCGTGCCATGCCGAGGCTGTCTGTCTGAGCTGCCGGTCGCTGAAGCGCGGCAGGCCCAGTCCCGTCTGTGCGTCGAGGAGTTCCTCACGGCCGTTGCAGTCGGTCAGCTTCACCATGCAGACGTCTGCCTGTCGCTGCAACACTGCCGAAGCTATGGAGTCGCGGTGCATGCGTGCGCCACCCACGATGTCTGCCATAGGCCGCAATGCCGTCGTGTCCATAGGCTGTGCGTGTGACAGCAAGTCCTTGTCGTATATGTAGGGAAAGTAATGGTAGACAAGCACCAGTCCGGACACGAACCACATCAGAAACAGAATGCTGAGGATTGTCCCCAGCACTCTGTGAAATTTAATAATGAACTTGTTCATCATACGCAGTCCATCTCTTTTGTGTGTGCTCTATTACTTACAAGGCAAACGTGGCGGTGAACTGGAAGTTGCGTCCCTGCTCGGGGATGTATCCCGTGGTGCTTACGGCCGTGGTGTAGTACGTCTTGTCGAAGACGTTGTTGACGTTGAGCTGTAGCTTCCAGTTGTCGAAGCGGTAGCTTGCCATGGCGTTTGCAATGGCATATGCGCCGAAGCTCATGGTGTTGGCGGCATTGACGTAGGTCTTGCTGCTGCTGTTGAAGCCCACACCAATCTTCAGTCCGTCGAGCGCGTTGCCGTTGAATTCGTAGAACGTCCATCCGTAGGCCATGTGCTTGGGTGCGCCCGTCAGGTAGTTGCCTGCCTGCGTGTTGCCGGCATATTCGTTCTTTGCGTACTCCTTGACTTTGGCTTCGGTGAACGTGTAGCCGGCATCGATGGTCCATCCGAATATGGGCTCGGCGAGTATGTCTACCTCAAAGCCCTTCGAGTCGGCCTTTCCCACCTGACCGCTGACGTTGGTGCCGTCGGCAGTCTTGCCGAGGCTCTGGATCATGTTGTTCTTCAGGATGTAGAACGCAGCAATGTTTGCGCTCAAGCGCGAGCTGAATCCCAGGTGCGAGCCGACCTCATACTGATAGCCGCGGATGGGGTCGAACACGTTGGTGCCTTTGGGCTTAATCTGCTTGCCGTCGCTGCCGATGTAGATATATCCGTCGGCTGCCGAGGTACGCGACGGCTTGAAGAAGTTGCTGGTCGACGCATAGATGTTGAAGTCCTTGGTGAACTGATAGAGCAGGCTGAAGCGGTAGGTCAGCGCGTTGTCGTGCATGTGGGTCTTCTTGCCGTAGACTTCCACCGTCTTGCCGTTGGTGTCGTTCTCGCGGTAGGTGCGGTCGAAACGGTCGTAGCGGAGGCTCAGGAGTGCAGAGAGCTTGTCGGTAAGATGCAGATAGTCGCCCACGTAGATGCCGTGTGTGTACTCCCACAGCTGCAGCTTCTTGCTGTAGGGGTGCGACACGTAGCCCTGGTTGAGGATGGGGTTCACGGCATCGACAACAGAGTTCACGCCGGCGCCGGTGTAGTCGCGGCTGTAGTTGCGGTAGCGCGGAGCATACATTCCGCTGAAGTTGTAGCCGAAGAGCAGGTCGTGCTTCACGCTGCCTGTCATTGCCGTTCCCTTCAGCTCCAGCTGGTTCTGGAACAGGTTGACCTGATAGGCAAAGTTGAAACCGTTGCGCTTTATGTGGTTGATGTCGATATACGTCTTGGTGTCTCCGTTCATGTAATAATGGTCGTAGACGTCGGTTGTAGAAGTGACGTAGCCCAGAGTCTCTGTGGCATAGTAGTCCAGGTCGTCAAGATAGTATGACATGTGGTCGTTCAGCGTCCATCCGCTGCCGAAGACGTGAGTGTAGTCCAGATTGAAAGTGATGTCCTTGTCGTTCAGGTGGTCTTCGGGATCGGCATAGCGTGTGCGTCTGTCGATGAACTCTGGCAGGTCGCCCTTGCTGTAGGCTTTCGAACCGTCGGCATTGTAGATGTCGCTGCTGAAGTGTGGCTGTCCGGTATCACTTCCGAGGCGGTCGTTCTTGGCACTTGCGCTGAAGAGCAGCCGGTCGTTGGGCGACATCTTGAACAGCAGAGCCAGATAGGCATTGTAGTTCTTGTCGTTGGTGTGACGCCAACCGTCGCCTCCGCTCATGGAGAAGTCTGTGCGGAAGTCAAGCCATTTGTTGACAGCACCGCTGGCTCCACCCTGCACATGGTAGCGTCCCCAGCTGCCGATGCCGAGCTGGGCATTCACATGTTTATCCGATGTGGGCTGCTTGTGTACGAGGTTTATCACGCCGCCGAGGGCAGAGTGGCCGAACATTACGGACGCTGCACCCTTCAGTATCTCGACTCTTTCGATGGAGGCAAGTCCTGCGTTTGGCGCGGACGACCACAGGTTGTGACGCTCGTCGCGAACACCGTCGTTGAGCAGCACGAAGTCGCTGAAGCCGCGGATTGTAAATGTCTGGAAACCACCATAGGAATTGTTCGGACGAACGCCCGTGACATTGCGTGTGGCTTGGATTAGTGATGTGAGGTTAAGGTCTTCCATCTTTCTTTCACCCAAGGTGGAGACAGAGAGTGGGGCGTTCTTCAACGGAATGTTCAGCTTGCTCACTGCCGAAGGACGGTTGAAATGGCTTGTCACCACCACTTCGTCCAATCCGATAGTGTCTCTCTCAAGGTCTCTCACTTGTGCTTGTGCTGCACCTGCAAAGGTGATGGCACAAAGCACCATACCAATTGAATCTTTTCTAAGTCGCATGACTGTTTTTAAAGAATTAATGTTTGTACACATCGTTCCTTTCCCCAGAAACGACTGATGTTGACTGTGTTTGCCTGTGGCAGGTTTCCTGACTTGGCCTTTCAAGATGCCTTCCCGTCTTGACGTGTCGCGCGCTTGACACAGATGGCGGTGGCAGTTGTGGATTTTCTTATGGTCGCGGTCTGCAACAGACTGCGCCACGGCCTCACAGTAGGGGGAACTGCTACGGATTCTGACCGTATTCCCTTTTAAAAGCTCCGGCGGAATGCCTTCGCTTCACCAACAGGCTGGTTTATTCTTATCTATTCAATTCAAACAGCGTTGTGCATGTGTGGCGGCTCTCAATCCTGGCACTTGTCGTGCACGGCAAGAGACTCCGTCCGATTTTTGCGGCTGCAAAAGTATGAAATGTTTTTAACACTGAGTTGACCACCCCACCTTTTTCTACTGACTAAGGGCCGGGGATAGGCTTTCCGTAAAAATTCCGCGGACAATAAAAGAAATCAGTGGACGAGATAAGTCCTTCCCTTCAGGGGAGGATTTAGGAGAGGCTTAAATTCTGA
>CAYXLA010000123.1:0-6333 GCA_964465765.1 uncultured Bacteroidaceae bacterium
AGTACTACTTACTTGGCAAAGTAAGATATACTTCGAGGGCAAAGTAAGTAGTACTTACTTGGTCGAGTAAGTAGTACTGGCTTTTTCGGAGTATACCTTCTCAGTAACTCAGGAACACGAGGAAGGTACCTTGGGCAGCACGTATTACGGCACGACTGCCTGATGCTACGTTCAGCGTGCCTTGCCACCATTTGTGGAAGTCATAGATGGGATAGACAAGGCCCTCACTGCGCAGACCTGTGGCATCGAGATTGAAGATGGAGATCTCCTGACCTTTGTACGTACAGAACTCACAGTCCTCACGACAGACCACAAACACGCCATAGTCGGTCAGCATACGCACGTCGGCTCCCTCTTGAGCGTAGTCTGCCAGCAGACCGATGTTGCCTATCGTGTGGTCCTCACGCTTGCCGGTGGCTCCGAGGATGGCTATACGCCGGTATCCCTCGGACATGGCAAAGTGGAAAGACTTGGTCTGGTCGTTGGTCTCCTGCTCACTGATGCTGTGCAATATCGATGCATACCGCTGCTGGAAGTCTGCCGACAACGAGTCACAATCGCCCACAATGGCATGGGGCATACGGCCTGTCTGCCGCACATATTCTTCTGCAGCACCATCACAGCAGACCACCACAGGTGCACTGCCGAGCATGTCGAGCGGCTGTCGTACCTGTGGATAATCGCCTGCAGCCAGCACCACAGCCTCGGGCTTCCATTCTCCTGAAAAGATGTCGATTGTCTTCATTGTCTATGCTTCCGTTATGTTGTTATTGCTGATTGGTCTGCTGTTCCTTCATCAGACGCATCCACTTGAAATATCCCATCACTGCTATCACCGTGTACAGAGCATACAGCCCTGCCTTGAACGGTATGCCCTTGCTGACGTAGAGGTATGTGCTCACGGCATCGACCACCAGCCAAAAGCACCACTGCTCGACATATTTGCGCGACAATGCCCACAGTCCGACGAAGCTCAGTGCGTTGGTGAAGGAGTCGCACAGCGGTATGGTGCTGTCGGTAAAGGTCACCAATACATAATAGGTAGCTACCCACAGCACCAGGAACACAGCTACCGTAGGTGCCACAAGACTACGACGGAAGTGCGTTATAGGCATCTGATCGGCTGTGCCCTGCCCTCTCTTGCGGCCGAACTTCCACACGAGGTAGCCATAGATAGCTGCCACAGCATAGTAGACCGACATGCCGGCATCGCCGTATAAGCCATGCTGCCAATAGAGCCACACATCCAAAGCCGGCATGATGATGCCCACAAACCACAGGGCAATGCTTGCCCTGTACTCCAGCCACAGATAGCACAGGCCCAACACCGTGGTCACGATGTCGAGCCAGTGCTCTGTCATGAATATCTCAAAGTCTGTCGCCATATACCTTTTTATATATACGCTACGTCAGAATGCCAGCGACACATGTGCCATGACGTTGGTGCCTGCCTGTGCGGCATAAGCTGCATAGTTGTAGCGCACACGCTGATGGTTGTTGTCGTAGTAGAAGCCACTGCCGGCATAGCCGTTGTTCTCGTACTTCTCGTTGAAGAGGTTGTAGACGGTGCAGCCAACGGTGATGCTCTTCAGACTCTTGACCTTGAACGTATATGCCAGGTCGAGGTTGCTGACGAAGTAAGCATCGATGGCACAGTCGTCCTGCTTCGAGTTGCTCATGTACTGCTTGCTGACATACTGACTCTGCAATGCTGCCATGAAGCCTTTGTAGGTATAGGCGAAGCGGTTGTTCAGTATGAAGTCGGGCGAGAAGGATATTGGGGTATCGCCATGATTGATTACCCATGTGTCGGCTGTGTTGTCCTCGTTCTCATAGAGTGTCTCGGTGAAGTTCTTTATGCGGTTACGGCTTATCGTGGCATTGATGTCCCAGCTGAAGCCTCCGAAGCGCACTCCTGCCATGAGTTCGGCACCCATGCGATAGCTGTCGGGCACGTTTGCAGCGAGAGCTTCGCCAATCTCATTGACCTCACCAGTCAGTATGAGCTGGTCTTTATAGTCCATGTAGTAGAGGTTGGCACCGAGTGTCAGCCACTCGTTGGCATAGTTGTAGCCCAGTTCATAGTCGGTCAGACGTTCTGCATTGGGGTGTACACTGAACTTGCCGTCGGTGAAGTTGTTGCGCGTAGGCTCCTTATGTGCCACGCTGACCGATGCATACAGTCGGTTGTTGCGGTTGATCTGCCACGACAGACCTGCCTTGGGGTTGAAGAAGTCGTAGTCTTCGTGTATGTCGAGGTCCTGCATGCCGCCATTGCCAAACCAGTCGTACTTGTCGTTGTTGCCACGTATCTTGTAGTCTATGTGTCGGTATTGCAGGTCGACGTATGCATTCAGTCCGTCCACGATGCTATAGTCTGCCTTGAGGTAGACGTTGCCATCGTTCTTCGTTCCGGTATTACGGTAGTAGTCGTCAGTGGGGTCGATGTCACCGATATAGTTCTTTACCCACAGCACAGTGCCGAAGTGGTTGCCATGATAGCGGTTAAAGCCGCCTCCCAGAGTGGCGTTAAGTCGCGCGGTCTTATATGTCAGTGAGAAGATACCGCCGCCAAACCAGTTGTCCATAGACTTCTTGCGCACGAGGTCGCTCGTCTTCACCGTCACGCTGTCGGCATTCATATATGGCTGCAGACCGTATTCCGACAGCGTGCGGTCGGTCTTATACTCCTGATAATAGCCGTCGCCCTTGGTGTAGTGCAGTCCTACGTTCAGGTTCCATGCATTGCTGAAGCTGTGGTTCAGCAGCAACTGATAGTGACGCTGCTCGTAGTTGTCGGTCTGGTCGTCGTAGAAGTGCATCGTGCCGTTAGCATCGGTATACATGTAGCCGCATGAGTTATAACGACGTCCGTACTCTGCCATCTCTTCCTTCGAGGAGTAGTTCCATGCGTGGTAGGTCTTCTCCTTGCCGCCGAAGGTGATGAGCTTGATGCTTGTGTTGTCGTCATAGTATGCAGCCTGTGCATAGTACGACTTCAGGTCGGCACTGGCACGGTCTACGTAGCCGTCACTGCCTATGTTGCTGATGCGCATGTCGAATGCCCAGTGGTTGCCAATGAGTCCTGTCCCGACCTTGACGGTCTCCTTGTGGGTATTGAACGAGCCATACGAGCCATTGAGCTCGGCATAGTGCTCGGTGTTAAGTTCACCGGTCTGCATGTTGACGCTTGCACCAAACGCACCAGAGCCATTGGTCGACGTACCTGCACCGCGTTGTATCTGCATGTCGCGTACCGACGATGCGAAGTCAGGCATGTTGACCCAGAACACCGAATGGCTCTCTGCATCGTTCATAGGTATGCCGTTGGCTGTGATATTGATTCGCGTAGCATCCGTACCGCGCACACGCATCGTGGTGTAGCCTATTCCTGTTCCCGCATCACTCGTGGTGATGACCGACGGCGTCATGCTGAGCAGGTACGGTATGTCCTGTCCGAAGTTGATTTGTTTCAGCTGTTCGCGCGACACATCAGTAAAGGCCACAGGCGTGGTCTTCGTTGCTCGTGTAGCCATAATCTCCACCTCCTGCAGACCTATTTCCCGCAGGCTGTCGTTTTGTTGCGTCTGCGCACAGACACAAGTTGCGGTCATAGACATCACGACCGCCATCATTGCATGTTTTCCCATTGCAACAATACCAATTTTTTAGTTTAACAGAAAAGAGGGATCTTTTCTTCACATTCCCTACGGCGGCATTACCCGCATCAGGTCAATGGGTATGATCTCAGCCCGTTGTATTAAGGCACCCCTCAGACTTCCCGTTTGGAAATCTGCGCAAAAGTATTCCTTTTTGTCGAATGGTGCAAATTATTCCATCATGTCACTCCTCTGCGACGCCGTAGTACGGATGTCCCCTCGGGTCAGTAGATTTATAGAGATAAGAGGTCTTGTCCTATAGCGCGTGTACCTCTTCGAGGCACAGGTATATGATATCGCTAATATCCCCAGTCTGCGCTACGCTTAAACTGGGGTTACTAGTTAGTGTACCTCTCCGAGGCACCACGTCCTATAGCGTAAGTACACTCACGATACCTCATATCCTCTTAATGTCACGCTTCACGCTATATCTGGTGTTGGGTGTTGAGTGTTGGGTGTTGGATTAAGATACTGCCCACATAATACGTAACTCATAACACATTCAACGCTTCACGCAACACGCTTCACGCTTCACGTTCATGTCCTGCTGTGGTGCCTCGAAGAGGTACACTAACGAGTAACCCCTGACTAAGGGAGCGCAGCGACCGCAGTCTGGGGTATCGGGCATACACCCTATCGTGCCTCGAAGAGGTACACGCGCCATAGGACTTGAATGTTTTATGTGTTGCGTTGAATGTGTTATGTTGAGATTTTGCCCACGCTTCACGCTGCACGCTTCACGCCACACGTTTAAGTCTTATATATGAACTGGCAAAGTCTTATATATGAAAGTGCCATCGCAAACGTTATCTATAGCCATTTCTTATATAAGACTTTTTGCAGCCATCTGATGCCACAAATAGCGGCGGCAAGTCATTGCTGTACGAAAGATAACGGCTATCTTTGCGCGGATAGCTGGGGAGGCAGGACAGCCTGCTATTAGCCCATGCCACATAAAGAAGAACAACTAATAAGAAACACAGAATAAGATATGGATATTTCGACAGAACTGGAGGGCATCACCTCAATCTCAAGTCAGGCCGATGTGCAGGCCATGATAACCTCAGGCATCAGCTGGTGTGCCGAGACAGGATGGAACATACTGGTAGCAGTACTCATCTACTTCGTCGGCCGCTTCCTCATCAAGTTCATCATGAAGGTGCTGCGTACGTTCATGGAACGTCGTAATGTCGATGCCAGTGTGCGCACATTCCTTGCCAGTGCCGTAAGCATCACGCTGACAATACTCCTCGCCATTGCCGTCATCGGACGACTTGGCATTGAGACTACGTCGTTTGCAGCCTTGATTGCTTCTGTCGGTGTTGCCGTAGGTATGGCAATGAGCGGCAACCTGCAGAACCTTGCCGGCGGACTCATCATCTTGTTGCTGCGTCCTTACAAGGTTGGTGACTACATTGACTGTTCGGGTGGCAGCGGTACCGTGACCGCCATACAGATATTCCACACCGTGCTGTGCACCACCGACAACAAACTCATCTACGTTCCTAACGGCTCACTGAGCAGCAGCGCTCTCACCAACTACAACAGTCTTGACACCCGTCGCATCGACTGGATTGTAGGTGTAGAGTATGGCGAAGACTTCGAGCATGTCAAGAGCGTCATCCTCGATGTCATAGCACGCGACAGCCGCATACTTACGACTCCAGCACCCTATGTAGCCATCAATGCTCTCGACAGCAGCAGCGTCAACATACTTATCCGTGTATGGGTCAAAGGTGCTGACTACTGGGGTGTCAACTACGACATGAATGCTGCCATCTATGCCGAGTTCAACAAGCAGGGCATAGGCTTCCCATTCCCGCAGCTCACTGTGCATAAGGCAACAGACTAAAGGATTGTTGCCTTTACCTCGGTGCTGTCGCCTTCGTGGCCGATGCACCAGAAGGGGATGCCTTTCTCCTGGCAGAAAGGTTGCATGCGCCATGCCGATTCGAAGCCACTCATGGTGAAGTGCATGGGGACAAGCATGCCGACCTTGAAGCGGTCGATGAACTGACGTGCGCCGAGTGTGTAACCGTTGCCAATGCGCCCATCTATGGGGAACATCACGAGGTCGAAGGAGTCGGTAATCTTCCTTATGTCTTTCAGTTCGCCCAAGAACCGTTTCTCTTCGGCGACTGGATTGAACCGTTCACCAAACTCCTCGCTGTAGATTTCCTTATCTGGAGTGGGTCCTTCCAGAAAACGTGCATACCAGTTGCAGAGGTCTCCGGCATGGAAGATTCGCATCCCTTCCACCTCCACAATCCAGCTCACGCCACTGTCGTTGCTGCCAGTGGCTATCACGCTGACGTGCTCATCCTCCCATGTGCCGCCTTTAGCCAACCATACGTCAGCCTCTTCCTTCTTTGCACGTCGACGTTTCAAGATGTCTTTTGAGAGGATATAAGTGAAGCGGACGTCTGGGTTGTCTTCCTGCCATGTGAATATCTCGCGGGTGAAGTGGTCTTCATGGAAATGGCTTGCGAAGACATAGACCGGCTTCGTCTTGGCACTATTGATGCACCGGTGCACGACGCCAGTCGGGTCCATCCAATAGTCGAAAATGAGTATGCTGCTGTCTGTCTCCAGCAGGAAGCCACTATGGAAGATATACGTCAGATGTGCCATACCGCTTCTACGCTATGCCTATCAGCTCGATTTCGAATATCAG
>CAYXLA010000124.1:0-6299 GCA_964465765.1 uncultured Bacteroidaceae bacterium
CTGGCAACATCATCCCGTCTTCTACAGGTGCTGCTAAGGCTGTAGGTAAGGTTATTCCTGAACTGAACGGCAAGCTGACAGGTATCTCTATGCGTGTTCCGACTCTGGATGTATCTGTTGTCGACCTGACTGTTAACCTGAAGAAGCCTGCAACAAAGGAGGCTATCTGCGCTGCTATGAAGGCTGCTTCTGAAGGCGAGCTGAAGGGTATCCTGGGCTACACAGAGGACGCTGTTGTTTCTTCAGACTTCCTTGGCTGCCCGTTGACATCTATCTTCGATGCAAACGCTGGTGTATACTTGACAGACAACTTCGTAAAGGTTGTTTCTTGGTACGACAACGAGATCGGTTACTCTCACAAGGTAGTTGACCTGATCAAGATCATGAAGAAGCACAACGGCTAATACATACCGTTAAAATATCATATTAAATGGGCGGTCCTTAATGGGGTCGCCCATTTTTTTTGCACTTTTGCATATTTGAGAGTGATATTGGCTCAGAAGAGATTTGTGGAGCCGTCCGGGATAAGTACACTGATATTAGTACACTGATTATAAGAATCAAAGATATATGACAAAGGAGCAGACAACGAATCCTTTCTTTCTGCCTTATGACACGCCTCACGGCACCGTGCCCTTCGACAAGATCAGCATCTGCCACTTCGAGCCTGCCATAATGCAGGGCATAGAGCAGCACAACAACGAGATAAAAGCCATAACCGACAATCCCGAACAGCCCACGTTCAGCAACACCGTCGAGGCATTCGAGAGGTCAGGACGATTGCTGGAGCACGTCGTGACTGTGTTCGAGAACCTGCTGAGCGCCAACACCAACGACGAGCTGCAGGAACTGGCAAACAAGCTGATGCCCGTGTTGAGCAACCACTACAACGACGTGAGCCTTAACGAGGAGTTGTTTGCACGCATAAAGACTGTCTACAACAACCGCACTAACGAGACGCTCGACGTCGAACAGAACAAACTGCTCGACGATACCTACAAGGGCTTTGCACGCGGTGGAGCCAACTTGCCCGAAGCCGACAAGAAGACGTTGCGAGAACTGTCCGAGAGCCTCAGTCTGCTGTCATTGCAGTTCAGCAACAATCTGCTGAAAGACACCAACGCCTACAAGCTCAACCTTACCGACCGTGCACAGATATCAGGACTGCCCGACGGCATCGTAGAGGCAGCTGCCGAGACAGCCTCAGAAGGCGGACAGAGCGGATGGACCTTCACGCTGAATGCTCCGAGCTACGTTCCCTTCATGACCTATGCCGACGACCGCAATCTGCGTCGCACGCTCTACATGGCATACAACACCCGATGCACTCATGGTGACGCACAGGACAATATGGACACAGTTCGTCAGATTGTCAACCGTCGCATGCAGCTGGCACAGCTCTTGGGCTACAAGACCTATGCCGACTATGCCTTGGAGAACCGCATGGCACACGACAGTCAGAGCGTCTATCGACTGTTGGACCAACTGCTCGAGGCATACATGCCGACAGCCACCGACGAGGTCAAGGCTGTTCAGGCATTGGCACGCGAGCTCGAAGGCGACGACTTCGAGCTGATGCCATGGGACTGGAGCTACTACTCCCACAAGCTCAAAGAGCGCAAGTTCAACATCGACAACGAGAAGCTGCGCCCCTATTTCGAGCTCGGCAACGTCATAAACGGTGTGTTCGGCCTCGCCACACGCCTCTACGGAATAACGTTCAAGGAGAACAAAGACATTCCTGTCTATCATCCCGACGTCCGTGCCTACGACGTCACCGACACGGACGGCACATTCCTCGCCGTGCTCTACACCGACTTCCATCCGCGTGCCGGCAAGCAGTCGGGAGCGTGGATGACGAGCTACAAGGGACAATGGATTGACGCGTCCAGCGGCGCAAACAGTCGTCCGCACGTGTCGTTAGTGATGAACTTCACCAAGCCAACGAAGGACAAGCCCGCACTGCTAACGTTCGACGAGGTCACAACATTCCTCCATGAGTTCGGCCACAGCCTGCACGGCATGTTCGCCAATACCCATTACGCGAGCCTTAGCGGCACCAATGTCTATTGGGACTTTGTGGAGCTGCCGTCACAGTTCATGGAGAACTTCGCCTCGCAGAAAGAATTCCTCTGCACTGTTGCACGCCACTACAAGACCGGAGAGCTCATTCCCGACCAGCTGGTGCAGGCACTCAAGGACTCGGAGAACTTCAACGTGGCATACGCCTGCATACGTCAGGTCAGCTTCGGACTGCTCGACATGGCGTGGTACACACGCACCCTGCCCTTCGACGGCGATGTAATGGCCTACGAGCAGGAGGCATGGAAGCGTGCACAGCTGTTGCCTCGTGTCGAGGGGACATGCATGAGCACACAGTTCTCACACATCTTCGCTGGCGGATATGCAGCCGGCTACTACAGTTACAAATGGGCAGAAGTGCTCGATGCCGATGCCTTCGCCCTATTCAAGCAGAGTGGACTGTTCAATGCAGAAGTGGCAGCATCGTTCAGGGACAACATCCTGTCGCGTGGCGGCACCGAAGACCCTATGACGCTCTACAAGCGCTTCCGCGGACAGGAACCCACTATCGATGCATTGTTGGAACGAAATGGACTAAAGAAATGAAGACAACAGTAAGACGCACCCTACCCCTCCTCATCGCCACAGTCGCACTGGCACTCTTTGCCTTGCCTGTGCTGACAGCCTGCGACAACGAGGACGACGTAAAGGAGATATTCACCGGCAAGGTGTGGAAGCTCAGCTACATCTATGCCGAAGGAGCCTACAGCATACCAATCGACTTCTGGGAAGGTGATGCAAAGAAGGAAGAGGCAAGCCGCACGCTGCGTGATGTCGATGGCAACTACATCGTCGAGTTCACCGGTGCAGCCATGGACGGTACCTTCAAGGGATCAGTCAACGGACGCATCGTCAACTCCACATTCACCGGACAGTGGCAGGCAGATGCCAGCACGCACACACTGACCATCAGCAACCTGACATTCGCCGGTAAGAACGAGACCGACGTGCAAGCAGTCAACTTCAAGCGCGGACTGCAGAACGTCTACAAGTACACAGGCGACTCAAACGGACTCTACCTGCACTACAAGGACAACACGCTGGAACGTGTGCTGGCACTATTCGTTTCGAAGACCAAGTGAGAGAGTGAGTGATGACGCCAAGTAAAGACATTGAGAGAGAGTGAAGAGTATGGACGGACAACAGACAGACAACAAGAAGCAGCGCGACCTCGACCGTCGCTATCTGCGCATGGCGATGATATGGTCGGAGAACTCCTACTGCAAGCGTCGCCAGGTGGGAGCACTCATCGTCAAGGACAAGATGATCATCTCCGACGGCTACAACGGTACGCCCTCGGGATTCGAGAACATGTGCGAAGATGCCGACGGCGTCACCAAACCCTACGTGCTCCATGCCGAAGCCAACGCCATTACCAAGATTGCCCGTTCGGGCAACAACAGCGAAGGCTCCACACTCTATGTCACCGACGCTCCGTGCATCGAGTGCTCCAAGCTCATAATCCAGGCAGGCATCAAGCGTGTCGTCTATTCGCGCCAATACCGTCTCGACGACGGCATCAAGCTGCTTCAGCGGGCAGGCATCGAGGTACTGAGTGTGGGCGATCAGGATGCGAGTGCCGGCACCGACAGTCACGACAACGGTAGTAAAGAACAACAATAATCTGTATAGTATATATAAGATAAGAGAGGGGCTACACACAATATGTCAACAAAGAAGAACACACGGTTCATACCATTGATAATTGCCTTCAGCGTGGTGCTGGGCATACTCATCGGGACGTTCTACGCCAAGCACTACGGCGGAACACGTCTGGGCATCATCAACGGCTCGTCCAACAAGCTCAACGCATTGCTCCACATCGTCGAGGACCAGTATGTCGACACCGTCAACATCAGCAGTCTTGTCGAGGACGCCATGCCGCAGATTCTTGCTGAGCTCGACCCCCACTCTGTCTACATACCTGCACAGAATGTCGAGGAGGTCAACTCCGAACTCGAAGGCAGCTTCAGTGGCATCGGCATACAGTTTGTCATCGAGTCCGACACCATACACATCAACAGCGTCATCGATGGTGGACCGTCTGCAAAGGTTGGCATCATGCCTGGCGACCGCATCGTCATGATAGACGACAGCCTGTTTGTAGGTGACATCGTCACCGAACAGTCCTCCAAGGCACGCATGCGCGGTCCTAAGGGCACGCAGGTAAAGCTCGGCATAAAGCGTTCGGGCGAGAAAGGTCTGCTAGACTTCGTGGTTACGCGTGGCGACATTCCACAGAACTCTGTCACGGCATCCTACCTCACCGACGGTGACTTCGGCTACATCAAGGTCGACAAGTTCGGCCGCAACACCCATCTTGAGCTTCTCAACGCCATAGCTCTGCTCAACCATCAGGGCTGCAAAGGCTACATCATCGACCTCCGCGACAACACTGGCGGCTACATGGATGCAGCCATACGCATGGTCAACGAGTTCCTGCCCGAAGGTCAGCTCATCGTGTTTGCACAAGGACGCAAGTATCCGCGCATGGAGGAATATGCCAATGGTACCGGCAGCTGCCAGACAGCACCTATGGTCGTCCTCATCAACGAAAGCTCCGCATCATCCAGCGAGATCTTCGCAGGAGCCATACAGGACAACGACCGTGGCATCATCATCGGCCGCCGTTCCTTCGGCAAGGGACTGGTGCAGCAGCCCATCGACTTCAGCGACGGCTCCGCCATACGTCTCACCATAGCACGCTACTACACCCCATCGGGCCGCTGCATACAGCGTCCCTACAGCAATGGCAAGGACGAAGACTACGAACGCGACTGGCTGACACGCTACCAGCATGGTGAGTTCTTCTCCGAAGACAGCATCAAGCAGAACACCGACGATATCTACCACACTCGTCTCGGTCGCACCGTCTATGGCGGTGGCGGCATCATGCCCGACGTCTTCGTTCCGCAGGACACCACAGGTGTGTCGTCCTACCTCATCGAAGTCAACAACAAAGGACTCATATCGCGCTTCGGCTTCAACTACGGCGACAAGAACCGCGAGACACTAAGCAAACTCACCGACGAGGCAGAGATGGAACGCTATCTGCTGAAGCAGAACATCGTCTCACAGTTCATTGCCTATGCCGACTCCAAGGGCATCAAGCGTCGCAACCTCCTCATACACAAGTCACAGAAGTTGCTTGAGAAATATCTCTGTGCCAACATCATCAGCAACATACTCGGCAACGAGCAGTACGTCAAGTTCTGGAACAAGACCGACAACACCTTCATCCGTGCCGTCGAGATACTCAAGGAAGGCAAGTCCTTCCCCGAAGCTCCGCAGGATGACAACGTTGCCCTCAACAATCAGACCGCTGCACAATGACCACGGAGAAAGACGAACTGCGTCGTCACATCCGTAAGCTCAAGGCGCAGACCGGCAGCGACGCGTTGCTTACTGAGTCACGTCAGGTGCTCGAGTCGGTAGAACACGATGCCGACTTCCTTTCTGCCGACACCATTCTGCTCTATTGGTCCTTGCCCGACGAGGTCAACACCCACGACTTCGTACGCCGTTGGGCACAGCACAAGCATGTTCTCCTGCCGCGTGTATGCGGCGACAATCTGCAGCTCGCCACCTATCGTAGCGACGACGACCTGCATGCAGGAGCATTCAACATTATGGAACCTGTTGGTACGACGTTCACCGACTACCCTCAGATACGTTTCGTCCTCATCCCCGGCATGGCTTTCGATGCCGACGGTCATCGCCTTGGGCGCGGCAAAGGCTATTACGACAAGCTCCTACCCCAGCTCACCAATGCCTGCAAAGCAGGCATCTGCTTCTCCTTCCAGATGCTCGAAACCATCCCTACTGAGCCTCACGACGTCGTCATGGATAAGGTCTTCGTCGGGACAAAGCTGTAAGACGGCCGTCACTGGATTATTGGTCCTGAAAAAATGACATTAATGTCTAAGGCCATAGACATTAATCGAAAGGGGCCGAGACATTAATGTCCAAGCCCCGAGACATTAATGTCCCCAAAACCAAAAAGTAGAGGCGGAAAAAGCCAGTACTACTTACTTGGTCGAGTTAGTACTACTTACTTTGCCAACGAAGTATATCTTACTTTGCCAAGTAAGTAGTACTTACTTTTCAGGGCAAGCTTGCCGGTTTTTACTGCCTATATAGGCATGAGCCAAGACGTATATACGTAAAGGCCCAAAGGTTCGTACGTTTTGCCCCAAAGGTATATACCTTTTGGCTGG
>CAYXLA010000125.1:0-6148 GCA_964465765.1 uncultured Bacteroidaceae bacterium
ATATATAAGCGATGGCAAAGTCTTATATAAGAAAAGGGCATTTCAAACGTTTGCGATGGCTCTTTCATATATAAGACTTTGCCATTTCAATTATAAGACTTTGACCGAGGAGCTATAAGACTTTGTCGGAGGAGTCGTAAGACTTGTTCCGAAAGGTTATAAGACTTGGGCAATTCACCTATATGACTTTGCCTTTTCAGTTATATGTGTTGGTCCGAGAGGTTATATGTGTGGCTCATACCAAGGCTTGGTATGAATATTTCAAAGCTTGGTACGAATATTTCAAGGCTTGGTATGATAATTGCAAGCTTTGGTATGAGGATATCAGATATCTTCTTGAGCGAAGTTAAGCGCTTGCTAACACGCTGAAGGATATACAAATATATCACATCAAAGGGCTCTTTGCAAGTGCTTTAACCTTTATCTTTCGTCCTTTAATCGAAAAATACGTAGAAAAGAGATAAGGATAAGCGAATATGGGTAGATATGTATCCGCAATCCACGCTTCACGTTAGTCAGCCTCTTCGAGGTTGGTGAGCCGCGCACTCCGAGATTACATGTCCTCTTAATAACCATGTCACGCAGCACGCATCACGCATCACGCGGATCAGTAGAAATATTGTGGGGACAATGAAATCTGTTCATATCCTGTGGCGCGTGTACCTCTTCGAGGCACATACTGGGTGCGTCCAATACCCCAGACTGCGGTCACTGCGTTCCCTTAGTCTGGGGTTACTCTTGAGTGTACCTCTTCGAGGCACCACAGCAGGACATGAACGTGAAGCGTTAAGCGTGTTGCGTGAAGCGATATTTACGGTGTTGGATGTTGAGTGTTGGGTGTTGGGTGGCATCCTGTGTTGTGTGATGCTGCTACGTGATATAGGTGTTTGGGTATTGAGTGATTGGTGTGATTAGTATGTCTATACTATAGGACGTGGTGCCTCGAAGAGGTACATACATATAGGATATGGAAGTATCATCAGGGTTATTCTACCTGATATAAATACGACGGTGACATAATGTAATGCAATATTATTGTAATGTGTTGGTTGTTGTACTATGCAGTGACAACTTGTACGAAATAGAAACATAATTCATGTTTTATGTTACGATAATGAAATTTATAGCTATCAAATATTTATAAATTGTGCGTATTCCTGTACCTTTGCAACATTTTAACAAAGTATAGGCATATTTTGCCGTGCAGACTACTTTGAGTAGAAGATATTTAAACATAGGATAAAAGAGGATAAGAGTAATTAGTTAAACAAAATCGTTAGAAGTATGATTAGAAGGAAATTAATGCTTTTGCTGACGTGCCTGCTTGTAGTAGGTGGGGTAGCTAATGCCCAGGTCAGTAGAGTGAAAGGAAGTGTTACTTCCGCAGACGACGGCTATCCAGTAGTCGGTGCGTCTGTCTTGGTCAAGGGAACAACGATCGGCACAATCACTGATGTCGATGGCTTGTTCGAGATTAACAACGTTCCGAGCAACGCTACAACACTGGTCGTTTCGTTCATCGGAATGACATCGAAGGAAGTGGCTATCGCAGCCAATGTAGATGTTACACTTTCTTCGGACACAGAGATGCTTGATGAGGTCGTCGTTACCGCAATGGGTATCTCGCGCGACAAGCGTACCCTTGGTTACACAATGCAGGACATCAAGGCAGAAGAGCTGACTCAAGGTATGGCAACCGACCTCGCCGGTGCAATGTCTGGTAAGGTATCTGGTCTGAACATCACCGCTTCGTCTGGTATGCCTGGTGCATCTTCGCAGATAACCATCCGTGGTGTGCGCTCGTTCAGCGGCGACAACACTCCTCTTTATGTTGTCGATGGTATGCCTGTCAACTCAGGTTCGAGCGGCATGAGCAGCAACGTCACTGGTTCTGACTATGCTAACCGTTCACTTGATATCGACCCCAACGACATTGAGAGCATCAATATTCTGAAAGGTCAGGCAGCATCTGCCCTCTATGGTATGCGTGCATCAAACGGTGTCATCATCATCACCACCAAGAGCGGTAAGAGTGCCAACAAGGGTAAACCCCAGATAACATTCACTACCAACGTAACTGCATCAAAGATCTCTACTTATCCGGAGATTCAGACAGAGTATGCACAGGGTATGAGTGGCAAGTTCAATTATAACGCTTCTACAGCATGGGGTCCCAAAATCTCTGAGCTCGCAAACGATCCTAACTATGGTGGCAATACCAACAATTCCTTCACACAGGCTTACGGCATGCACCAGGGTCAGTACTACAATCCTAAGCGTGCAACAGCTTTCGGTAGCGAAGAGGCAGGATGGACCACACCGGCATCCTACAACAACATGAAGGACTTCTTCCAGACTGGCGTTGCTTGGACAAACAATATCAGCATCGCACAGAACCTCGGACGTGGCAACTACTCGTTCTCTCTGGGTAACACCAACCAGGACGGTATCGTCAAGAACACAGGCATGGAGCGTTACAACGCTAAGTTGAATGGTTCACTCCAGATCAACAGCCTCTTCTCTACTGGCTTCAGCGGAAACTTCGTTGCATCTAAGGTACAGAAGCAGTCGGGTGGTAACGATGGTATCATGGCTACACTTGCAGGTGCACCTCCTAGCTACGACATGAAGGGTATTCCTAGTCATGCAGCAGGTGACCCTTATACACAGGTACACTTCCGTTCACTGACATTCGATAACCCATACTGGGCTGTAGAGAACAACAAGTTCACAGAGAAGTCTCAGCGTTTCTTCGGTAACGCATACCTGCGCTTCGAGTTGCCTATTGGCGAGACAATGAAGGTCGATGCCAAGTATCAGCTTGGTGCTGATGCCTACACCACTACCTATACCGACATGTTCGGCTATGGCAGCAAGAACAGTAAGGGTAGCATCGACAACAACACAGCTACAATCAATGAGCTGAACTCACTGTTCACAGCATCTTTCGACTGGAACATCAATCCTGAGCTCCACATGAACATCCTCGTTGGTAACGAAATCGTGAACTCACACACTACCTACCGCGAGGAGTACGGAAACAACTTCAACTTCGCTGGCTGGAACCACATGAACAATGCTTCATCCTATTCAGCTGCTGAGGGCAAGTATAACGACCGCACAATCGGTAACTTCGCTAACCTGACAGTAGACTGGAAGAACATGCTCTTCCTGAACGTCACTGGTCGTCAGGACCGTGTATCGAGCATGCCTCACGGCAACCGTACATTCTTCTATCCGTCAGTATCTCTCGGCTTCATCTTCACCGAGCTTGAGCCTCTGAAGAACGACGTGCTGACCTATGGTAAGCTGCGTGGTTCATACGCTGAAGTAGGTATGGCTGGTACATACCGTCCTTCTTACTACACGACTCCGGGCTATGGTGGCGGCTTCTCAAGCGGCACACCGTTCATGTATCCGTACAATAGCATCTCGGCTTACACACCGTCTTCGACTATCTACGATCCTAACCTGAAGCCACAGAACACCATCTCTTATGAGGGTGGTATCGACCTCGGCTTCTTCAACGGTCTGATTACTTTCGAGTATACCTACTCTCGTCAGAATGTCAAGGACCAGATCTTCGATGTTCCATTGGCAGGTTCTACAGGCTACAGCTCGTTCGTAACCAACGGTGGTAGAATCCATACCAACGCTCATGAGTTCACTCTCGGCGTTAAGCCTATCGACACAAAGAACTTCAAGTGGGATGTATCTGTCAACTTCACCAAGATCGACAACTACGTCGATGAGCTGGCTGAGGGTGTCAACAGCATCTACCTCGGCGGTTTCGTTGAGCCTCAGGTACGTGCCGGTATCGGCTACAAGTACCCTGTCATCTATGGTACAAGCTATCTGCGCAATGAGAACGGCGACATCGTAGTCGATGAGAATGGTCTGCCACAGGCAGGTGAGGAGAAGGTCATCGGTACTGTATCTCCTGACTTCCAGATGGGCTTCAACACAACCATCGAGCTCTATAAGTTCCGTCTGAGTGCAACACTCGACTGGAAGAAGGGTGGTGACATGTACTACGGTACATACACCATGATGGACTACTATGGTTCAAGCAAGCATTCAGCTGAGCTTCGCAGCATGGATCAGTTCCTCTTCGAGCTTCCGGCTGTTAAGCAGAATGCCGACGGCACATATTCACCGAACGACATCTACATCAGTGGCGACGATGCATTCAGCTACTTCAGCGCACTCAACGACATCTCAGAGTCGTTCATCCACAAGTCTTCTTACCTGAAGCTGCGTGAGATCTCTCTGAGCTATCCTCTGCTGAACACTCCGAAGGTTGGCCTGACGTTGAGCGCTTTTGCACGCAACATCCTGCTCTACTCTTCAGTTAAGGGCTTCGATCCTGAGGCTTCTCAGGGTACAGGTAACATGTCCGGTGGTTTCGAGCGTTTCTCTCTGCCGGGATCGAGCCAGTTTGGTTTTGGTTGCACTGTTAACTTCTAACTAACACAGAATTCAGAACATGAAAAAGATATTATACACAACATTAAGCGCATTTGCGGCACTCTCCGTGAGCTTGAGTTCCTGCTCTGAGGATGTGCTCGACAAGGTCAACACGGACATGAACCATGCCACTGACGTTGAGGCCAAGTTCATGGTTCCCGAAATTATCACCAATACCGCTATCAACGTCTCAGGTGGTGACTTCAACACATACGCATCTATTGCTGTGGAGCACGAAGGCGGTGTGTTCAACCAGCTTGCCAGAGCTGAAACACGTTCGAGCGAGTGGACCGTATCGTCTACGTTCAACAACGCATGGGGCTCTGTCTACGCATCTCTGCGCAATGCAAAGATTGTGATGGAGAAGACAGCCGACGATGCTGAGGGCGTTGATGCTGGCGACCAGAGCATCCGCGGTATCGCAGAAGTGATGTATGCATACAATGCAGCAATTCTGACCGACCTCTTTGGTGACGCTCCGTTCTCTGAGGCTCTTCAGGGTACGGGCAATCTGAACCCCGCACTCGACACTCAGGAGAGCATCTATAAGACTGTAATGTCGACCATCGAAGCAGCCATAACCGACCTTACCGCAGCTGGTAAAAATTCTGGTCTTGGCAGCTATGACTACCTGTACTATGGTGACAACACCAAGTGGCTGAAGTTGGCCTATGGTCTGAAGGCACGCTTCCTGATGCACACCATCTATCGTGCAAGCGACAAGAACAATGTTTATGAGCAGATTATCGAAGCCGTAGACAACTCTTTCGAGAGCGCAGACGACCAGGCTGCATTCAATGTATACGACAGCAACAACTGGAACCCACAGTTCGACCTGCAGTATAGCCGTGACTACTGGGGCTTCAGCCAGAGCCTTTATGACAAGATGGTAGCTCGTCAGGATCCGCGTATCGACCGCATCATCTTCGCTCCCTATAGCATGAACATTCCGTCAGACAGTGAGTATCTGACCGATGGCACTTGCCCGCTTGTCGACAATGGCGTGCTCTCCTATGGTGAGATTCAGTGGACTTATGCATACAGTGCTTACTCGTTGGCTCAGACAGCCAGCACATATCTTCAGAGCTATCATGAGACACAGATGCTGAAGGCAGAGGCTCTTGCTCGTCTGGGCAGAGAGGACGAAGCTAAGGCTGCTGTGCTCAATGCAACAAAGTCTGCATTCGCTTCGGTTGAAGAGGGTGTATCTGCAGCTATCAACGGTGATGGCGGTCTGTTCTTTGCTGGTCCTAACGTTCCTCTGACTGACGACGATGCTGAGGCTTACTACAACCGTGTAATCGCTCCTCTGAGCGGTGAGGCTCTGTTGAAGGAGATCATGGTTCAGAAGTATCTTGACATGTACAATGCCGGTGGTGAGTCTCTTGAGACCTACAACGACATCCGTCGTATGATGGCTCTTGGCGAGAACTTCGTCGAGCTGGCTAATCCTGAGAATGCAAACGGCAAGTTCCCATTGCGCTACGGTTATGGTAGTGACGATACCACTACTAACCCGAACGTGCAGAGTGCATTCGGCAATGGTCAGTATGTCTATACCGAGAATGTTTGGTGGGCAGGCGGTAGCCGTTAACACCGACAAATAGCCAAAGTCCTTTGGCTGAATAAATAATAGAGGAGCGGATGAGCCTTGTGCACATCCGCTCCTCTTGCATATCTG
>CAYXLA010000126.1:0-6061 GCA_964465765.1 uncultured Bacteroidaceae bacterium
TTGTCCTCGAAAATAACCTCGCAATCTGACGAAGCCAATTTATAGAACCCACCTAAACACAACAATGTTACGGTTATGAGAAAACTATATCTGACACTGCTATTATCTGTACTTTGCATCATGTCAACATTAGCACAAAGTCCTGCCGCCGAGGCAGCAGGTTCCATGATTGTCCGCCTGTCGGTCATAGAGGTCTATCCGGAGTATCTTGATGATTATCTGGCGGCGGCTGCGACCGTCGGTGGCGAGTCGGTGAGGAAGGAGCCAGGAGTCGTGTGCATCTTCCCCTCGAAGATAAACCGCGATAATTGCCAGATCCGCATTCTGGAAATCTATCGCGACAAGGCAGCCTACGAGAGCCATATCAAGACCGATCACTTCCAGACCTACAAGCAGGGCACACTGCACATGGTGAAGAGCCTCGACCTCGTGGACATGACGCCGCTGGATACCGATGCCATGCCACTCATCTTCAAGAAATTCTGATACTTCCGACAGCACGTCCTATGGCTGTACGTCCATAGGTTCTATGACTGTACGTTCATAGGATCTGTTGCTGTACGTCCATAGGTTCTATGACTGTACGTCCATAGGTTCTGTGACTGTACGTCCATAGGATCTGTTGCTGTACGTCCATAGGTTCTGTGACTGTACGTCCATAGGTTCTGTGGTTGAACGTCCATAGAATCTATGGTTGAACGTCCATAGGATCTATGGTTGAACGTCCATGGATTTGTGGTTGAACGTCCATAGATTTGTGGCTGAACGTCCACAGATATGACTTTGAAGATGCGGTTAACTGCGTCGCCAGAAGTGCGGAGTGAAGAGCAACAGTACGGTGAAGATTTCGACACGGCCCAGCAGCATCAGTGCGGAGAGCAGCCACTTGCCAGCATCGGGTACGGAGCTCCATGAGTAGATGGGACCGTAGGAGCCGAACGCCACACCCATGTTTCCTATCGACGACACGCTGAGGCCGAAGGCGTCGATGACGTTGATGCCCATTGCCGAGAGCAGGAATGCCGCCACAAAGATGATGGCAATGTAGAGGAAGCAGAACGCCATGACTGTGGTGATGAGCGATGGTTGCGACACGGTCTGGTCGAGCCGCACCGGCAGGACGGCATTGGGGTGGAGTATGTGCTTAAACTCGTTCTTCGCCACCTTTACCAGCACCTGCAGTCGTATGCACTTCATTCCGCCCGAGGTGCTTCCCGCACAGCCACCCACAATCATCACACCAAACAGTACCACCGTCAGCGACATGGGCCACGTGCCGTAGTCCTCCGACACAAGTCCGGTGGACGTCTGCAGCGACACAATCTGAAACAGCGATTTCCGCAGCGACTCCTCTGCTCCCATGCCCCGTGTCAGATAGAGCGAAGCGGCAAACAGCAGCGTCACGGCTCCAATCATCGTGGCATACCAGCGCAGCTCGCCATTGTGGAACACTCGGCTGAAACGGCGCATGACGAGCAGTATCAGCAGATTGAAGTTTATGCCACTGACGAACATGAAGAACGTGAGCACATATTCAATGTATGGCGAGTTGTAGTAGGCTATGCTGTCCTGGTGTGTGGAGAAGCCGCCGGTAGCCATCACACTCATGGCGTGGCACACGCTGTCGAAGATGCCCATGCCACCCAATGCCAGCAGCACGACCAGCAGCAACGTCATGCCTGTATAGACCATCCAGATGAGCTGTGCCGTGCGTCCTATGCGCGGGTTGACCTTGTTGACCGTCGGTCCGCTGACCTCGACAGCAAACATCTGCAGACTGTTGACCCCGAAGAACGGCAGTACGGCAATGGTAATCATGATGATGCCCAAACCTCCAATCCAGTGCGACAGGCTGCGCCACAACAGCAGTCCGCGCGGGAAGTTGTCGATGTCGTTGAGGATGCTCGCACCCGTACACGTCAGTCCCGACATGGCTTCGAAGAAGGCATCGGCAACATTCGTGATATGTCCGTCGATGAGGAATGGCAGCATGCCGAATGCGGCAAACGCCACCCAGGTGAGGCTGACCATGAGGTAACCGTCGCGGCGCGACAGTGAGTTGAGCTTCTCATTGCGCATTGATACTCCGAGGAACGTACCCACAGCACCCGTTATCGCTGCTGACAGCAACAGACTGCGCAGTGCACTGTCGCCGTACCATGCCGACACAGCAGCACACAACAGCAGCAGCATCGTCTCGAGCAGCAGCAGGTAGCCCACAATCTTTATGATGGCCTTGTTACGTATCATCTTCCTCGGTCGGTGTGTGTCAGCTGAAGAACTTCTCGATCTTCTTTATGGTCATGCTGAGGCAGAACATCATGACGTGGTCGCCAGCCTGTATCTGTGTGTTACCATTCACGATGTGTCCCTCGCCATCGCGCACCAGTCCGCCTATGGTGGCGCAGCGCGGCAGTCCGAGGTCCTTGACCTTGTGCCCCGTGATGCGCGAGCCTTCCTTGACGGTGAACTCAGCCACGTCGGCATCGGCGAAGGTCAGGCACTTCACGTTGTTGACGTCGGCATCGAGCATCATCTGATAGATGTGGCTGGCGGCGATGAACTTCTTGTTTATCACTGTGCCAATGTCGAGGCTCTCTGCCATTCCTATATAATCTGTATTCTCAACGTCTGCCACGGTCTTCTCCACGCCCATGCGCTTTGCTGCGAGGCATGCCAGGATGTTCGTCTCCGAGTTGTCGGTCAGTGCCACGAAGGCATCTACGCTCTTCAGTCCCTCGTCAACGAGCAGGTCCAGGTCGCGTCCGTCGCCGTTGATGACCATCACCTTCTCCGGCAACACGCTCGTGAGGTAGTTGCAACGGTCGGGGTCGCTCTCTATGATCTTCACCTGCATGTAGTCCGGTGCATACATTGCGGTGCGCACAGCTATGCGGCTGCCACCCATAATCATCACTGTACGCACGTCGGCATAGTCTTCCTTTCCGGCAATCTTGCGTATGTAGGGCACGTAGCGGCGTGTCGTCGTGAAGTAGACGATGTCGTGCAGATGTATCTCGTCGTTACCGCCAGGTATTATGGTCTCGTTGCCACGCTTGATTGCCACAACGTGATAGGGCAGGTCGGGAGCACCGAGTTTATATAGTGGTATGTTCAGTATCTCCGCCTTCTCGCGCATCTTGGCACCGACCAGTATCAGCGAGCCGCCGTTGATCTCCCACCATTGGCGCACCCAGCTCATGCGTATGGACGACACAATCTCCGTGGCTGCCAGGTGCTCAGGATAGATCAGCGAGCCTATGCCCATCTTGTTGAAGAACTCCTTATGTCCCGGTCGCAGGTATTCGTAGTTATCGATGCGTGCCACGGTCTTGCGTGCTCCGAGGTGCATGGCAAGCATGCAGGCTGTGGTGTTACGGCTCTCGTCGGGCGTGACGGCAATGAACAGGTCGGCATTGTCTATGCCCACATCGTTCAGTGTCTTGAACGACGTCGGCGATCCCACTACAGTCATGATGTCGAGACTATTGTTCAGTGCACTCAGTCTGTCGGCATCTTCGTCGAGCAGTATGATGTCCTGCTTCTCCTTCGACAGCAGCTTGGCGAGATGCACGCCCACGTTTCCAGCTCCGGCTATAATGATCTTCATGACTTCAGCTCCTCCTCTATTGTACGGCAGATGCCCTCGGCATCCAGACCGCAGATGTGATATAGCTCGTCGGCTGTGCCGTGTTCCACAAAGTGGTCGTCGGGCAGTCCGAGGCGTGTGACGTGTGCCGTGCTGCCGTTGTCGGACAGATATTCTGTCACCGCACTGCCCATGCCACCGTTGCGTACGCCGTCTTCCACGGTGATGATGCGGCCGAATGTCGAGCCTATCTTGTCGAGCATGGCAGTGTCGAGCGGCTTCAGGAAGCGCAGGTCATAGTGTGCAATGCTGCGCCCTGTGTTGTGCTCGGCGGTGTCGATGGCTCTTGCTGCGACATTGCCTATAGGACCGATGGTGATGACAGCCATGTCCTGTCCCTCCTTGAGGCAGCGTCCCTTACCCACGGGAATCTCCTCCAACGGGCACTGCCAGTCGGTGTGCTCGCCGCGTCCACGCGGATAGCGTATTACGAATGGTCCCTTGTCAGGTAGTTGTGCTGTGTATAAGAGGCGGCGCAGTTCGCGCTCGTCGAGTGGTGAGGCTATAGTCAAGTTTGGTATCGGACGCAGGAATGCCATGTCGAATGCTCCGTGGTGTGTCGGACCGTCTTCACCGACGAGGCCGGCACGGTCTACGCACAGCACCACCGGCAGTCGTAGCAGTGCCACGTCGTGTATGATGTTGTCGTAGGCACGCTGCATGAACGACGAGTAGATGCAGCAGAACGGTTGCATGCCCTCCTTGGCGAGTCCGCCTGAGAAGGTCACGGCATGTCCTTCGGCAATGCCAACGTCGAATGTCCGCTGGGGATATGTCTCCATCATCTTGCCCAGTCCGCTGCCTTGTGCCATGGCAGGCGTTATGCACACAATGTTCGGGTTCTTTGCTGCCAGCTCGACGATGGTGCTGCCGAACACGTCCTGATATTTCGGCGGCAGCTTCTCACCGCTCTTCACCGTGAGGTAGCGTCCTGTCTCGGGGTCGAACTTGGCTGCTGCCGCATGCCAACTGCTGGGATCTTTCTCGGCAGGCTCGAAGCCCTTGCCCTTGATGGTGTGCAGATGCAGCAGGCGTGGACCTTTCATGTCCTTGATGTCGCGCAGCACACGTACCAGCCCCATGACGTCGTGTCCGTCCACAGGACCGAAGTAGCGTATGTTGAGGCCGTCGAAGATGTTCTGCTGGCATGCCATTGCCGACTTGAGACTATTGCCGAGGCGTATCAGCGACTTCTTGCGCTCGTCGTCGAGCAGTCCCAGTCGCGACAGTGCCTGCGACAGATTGTAGCGCAGCTGGTTGTAGCCTGTCGTCGTGTGCAGGTTTGCCAGATATTGCCGCATGCCACCGACGCTCTTGTCGATGGACATGTTGTTGTCGTTGAGTATGATGAGCAGGTCGTTCGGCATGCTCGAGGCATTGTTCAGTCCCTCGTAAGCCAGTCCGCCGCTCATGCTGCCGTCACCAATCACTGCCACAATGCGTCGGTCAGTCTCATGTTCGAGCTGTGCTGCCACAGCCATGCCGAGTGCTGCCGATATGGAGTTGCTTGCATGTCCGCAGGCAAAGGTGTCGTATTCGCTCTCATAGGGGGAGGGGAAGGGACGTATGCCGCCGAGCTTGCGGTTGGTGCAGAACACCTCGCGCCGTCCTGTCAGTATCTTGTGTCCATAGGCCTGATGACCCACGTCCCATACAATGCGGTCGTGTGGAGTGTTGAACACATAGTGCAGTGCTACGACAAGCTCCACTGTGCCGAGGCTCGCCGCGAAGTGTGCGGGATTGCACGACACCTCCTTGATTATTTCGTGTCTGAGTTCGGCACACACCTCCGGCAGCATGTCGGTTGTGAGCTTGCGCAGGTCCTCAGGGTAATCAATGGATTTCAGCAAGTTGTCGTTATCAGGAATCTCACTCATGTCCGTTGTAATAAGTTTGATGCCGCAAAGATAGTGCAAGTTAGGGGCAATGGGAAATCCCGCCGCCTAATTTTGCCCAACAACGCTTTCTATGGATGCCCATCGTTGGGTTCCAAGGATGGGCATTCTATGGTCCTTTGAATGGGCATCCTTAGGTGCTATGAATGCCCATCGTTAGACCCTAAGAATGGGCATCGTTAGGGTGCCTACTCGGGCAAACACGGTATTTTAGAATGTTTTCGTTCAAAATAGAAGGTTTTTGAACGAGAGGTGCCTTCAGAACGCGTCTGACAAGGGGTATTGAACGATTATTGAACAGATATTGAACGCTTTTTGAACAGACTTGCGCATATCAATAGAAAAACAGGTGTTGGGTGTTGAGTTGTGCATGTCCATCATGTATGTACCTCTCCGAGGCACATACAGGGTGCGTCCAATACCCCAGACTGCGGTCACTGCGTTCCCTTAGTCTGGGGTTATCCATATAATGTACCTCTTCGAGGCACCACAGCAGGACATGAACGTGAAGCGTTAA
>CAYXLA010000127.1:0-5995 GCA_964465765.1 uncultured Bacteroidaceae bacterium
CTTGGTATGAGCCAGTTAATTATACTCCGAGGGCTAATAGATTATACTTCAAGAGTCAAGACAATATACTTATCCCGGACTCGGGTATAGGATGTACAGCCTTAAGTATGCACTATATCTTAGTACCACTTATATAATAGTACCACGGCTGACGTCTGCGCTGTAGGATGTGTTACATTCGAGCGCGCAGTGCACCAGCAGGAGAAGCAGCGTGCACTACTCTTTGGTGACGGTAATCTGCGGCAGATCCGTCCTGATGCGCATGCCGAAGGTGCGGTCGTGGATGGCGCGTGTCTTCTGGTAGGGGGTGCGACTGAGGCTGCGGGTGGTGGTGTAGCTGGTGGTGTAGCTCTTGCCGGCTGCCTTGAGTGCTTTCTTGAGCATGGTCTCGTTCTCGTCGCCGAGCTGGTAGCCGTCGAAGGGGTTGTCGGAGACAGTGACGTCGGGGGTGAGGCCGTCGGGACGGCAGGGGTTGTTGCCGTCGCGGTCGCTGTAGGAGCCTATCATGACGTAGATGCACCAGTCGTCGATGGCTTCGGGGGTTGACTTGTAGACGTCGTCGGGAGCCAGGATCATGCCGGTGCAGAACTTGCCATGGGTCTGGGAGCCAAAGATCTGGATGTACATGTAGGGCATGAGGCCGACGAGGATGGACTCGGCAGCGGAGGCAGTGTTGTCGGAGACGAGGGCATAGATTTTCTGCAGTCCGATGTTGGCGTCCTGGGTGGAGTAGTTGGTGGTGACGTCATCGTCCTTATGGCTGAAGGTGGTGGTGAAGTAGGAGGTGGAGGTGTCGCCCCAGTGCTTGGTGAGCAGGTCGTTGTAGATTTCCTTCTCGTAGACGTCGCCGGCAGCGACGTTGGACTGTGGCGCGAGCATGGAGGCAAGCAGCTCTTCGGTGAAGACGTAGCCGCCGCCGTTGTAGCGGAGGTCGAGCACGAGCTCGCTGACGCCCTCTGCCTTGAATGCCTTGCAGACCTCGATGAGCTTGCTGCACGACTTCATGTCGAAGCCGGTGTAGGCGAGATAGCCCACCTTCTTGCCGTCGACGTCGAAGGTCTTGGTGCAGATGACGGGGTCTTCGTAGAGCTCGGTGGGGGCGAGGCTGACGGTGGTGCTGTCGTCCTTGATGTAGAAGCCGTCGGTGGCTACCTCGATGTGGGCGAGTCCGTAGGTGGCTGCGGTGTTGCCGTAGTAGGCTTCCTCGAGGTTGCTGTCGGTGATGTCGGCACCGTTGTAGGTCAGGTAGATGTCGCCGCGCTTGACGCCTGCCTTCTCAGCGGGGCTGCCCGGATAGACGTAGTTGACGACGAGGAAGTAGGTGCCGTCCTGGTTGCTGATGGCTCCCGCCTGCAGGTATTGTCCCATGGTGGTCTTGGTGCCGTTGAGACTGCTGGTCAGCGTGGAGGCGTCGTCGTAGAGTGAGGTCCAGCGGTCTTCGCTGGCGCGGACTTCCTTGATGGTGGCGATGGGGTTGGTGCAGGTGTCGGGGGCGAGCCTGGTGTCGATGGCAGTCTTGATGTCGTCGTCGTCGATCCAGAGGTAGTAGACGTCGAGGGCGTCGATGGCAAACTGGTCGGCGAGCTTTATCTCGTTGCTGATGGTGGGCGTGGTCTGGTTCTTGCTGTTGTCGGTGTTGGGAGTCTCCTTCTTGGTCTCGTAGACTTCGCCGTCGCTACATGCTCCTGCCACAAACAGCAGTGACAGCAGTAGCATGGTAGAGAATTTGTTCATTGTGATGATTTTGATTGAACGTTCGTTGTGGCGCAAAGATATGGGTAAAATGGGCGTCGGTGGCGGCTGGCGTGTCTAAAAAAACGTTAAGGTGGGGATTTTATGGATTGATGGTCAGGTCGAAGCAGACGGGCAGATGGTCGCTGATGCCGCCGTGGTAGTCCGCGCCGTTGAAGGTGCGGCGCGGGCGCTTGCCGCCATAGCGGGTGTCCGCCTCGAGCAGGAAGTCGGCGCGGAACACGCGGGCGGAGCCGCTGACGACATGGCACGAGGCATCGCCGCGCAGCAGGTTGCCGCTGACGATGAGGTGGTCGAGCAGTCCCCACGTGCCGCGATAGCGGTAGCTGCCGAAGTCGTCGTCGCCGGTCTGACGCGCCTTGATGCCGAGCAGGCTGTAGAGCCCGGCGGGATCGGGGCTGAGAGGCTCCGTCAGCTGTGCACGGAGCACCTCAGTGAGGGAACGTTCGGAGGGATAGTCGTTGAAGTCGCCCATGATGACGACCTGCGGCACTTCACGGACGCCGATGATGCTGTCGACGGCATGGCGGAGGGTGCGTGCCGCCAGCAGGCGGCGCGGCTCGGACTCGCGCTGACCGCCGGAGCGTGAGGGAAAGTGGCAGACGAAGACGTCGAGCAGGCTGTGGTCGCGAAGCTGTCCGACGACATGGAGTATGTCGCGCGTGGCGCTTTGTCCGGCGTCCTCCGTGGGGACGTGCAGGCACTGCATCTGGAGAGAGCTGAAGCTGGCAGGCTGGTAGAGCAGCGCCACGTCGATGCCGCGCCGGTCGGGCGAGTCGGTCATGACGTAACGGTAGCCGGCACGGCGCAACAGGGAATGACACGTGAGGTCGATGAGGACGCTGTCGTTCTCGACCTCGCAGAGCCCAACAAGCTCGGGCACGCCGCCGTCGCCGCCGACGCTGACGATGACGCGTGCCACGTCGTTGAGCTTGCGCTGGTACTTGGAGCGTGTCCAGTGGCGGACGCCGTCGGGCAGGAACTCGCGGTCGTCGCGCAGCGTGTCGTGGCGGGTGTCGAAGAGGTTCTCGACGTTGTAGCTCATGACGCGCAAGCGGCACGTGTCCATCTGCGCACAGACGGACAGTGCCTGCATGAGCAGCACGAGGAGCACGACGCAGCGGCGGGGCATGTCACACCTTCCTCCCCTCTTCTCTCTTCTCTCTCCCGCGCGTTACTGCTTGACGGGGATGTGCTTGAGGATGTCGAGCAGATGGCACCAGAACTTCGCCACACTGGGGATGTGCATGCGCTCGTCGGGCGAGTGCACGCCACGCAGCGTGGGACCGAAGGAGATCATGTCCATGTGGGGATACTTGGAGAGGAACAGTCCGCACTCCAGTCCGGCATGGATGGCCTTGACCTCGGGCTCGGCATTGAACAGACGGCGGTAGGACTCGACAGCGACCTGCAGGATTTCGGAGTGGGTGTTGGGCTTCCATCCGGGGTAGCCGTCGTTGTGACTCACGTCGAAGCCGCCGACGGTGAAGACGGTCTCGACCATGGTGGAGATGTCCTGCTTGGCGGAGGTGATGGAGCTGCGCTGGCTGGTGCAGATGGTGATGGTGTGACCGTCGGTCATCTTCACCGATGCCAGGTTGGTGGATGTCTCGACAAGTCCGGGGACGTCCTGGCTCATGGCATAGATGCCGTGGGGCATGATGTAGAGCGTCTGCAGCAGTCGGCGGACAGAGTCGCGGTCGATGGCGCTGGCGGGACAGGGCACGGACTCCATGGAGATCTGCATGTCGGGCTCGGTGACGTGGTATTCGTCCTTGACCTCGCTGGCGAAGATGTTGAGGTCGGCACGCAAGGCGTGCTTGTCGGCCTCGGGCAGTGCCAGGACGGCGTGGGCTTCGCGGGCGATGGCGTTGCGCAGGTTGCCGCCGTCGATTGCGCAGAGATAGGTGTCGTAGCGTGAGGCGGCCTTAGTGAGGAAGCGGTTGAGCAGCTTGTTGGCGTTGGCACGCTTCTTCTCGATGTCGTCGCCGGAGTGTCCGCCCTGCAGGCCCTTGACCTCGATGCGGCAGGCGTAGTATCCGGCAGGGACAAGGACGTCGCTGTAGGTCATTCGGCCCACGGTGTCGATGCCTCCGGCACAGCCTATGAAGATCTGTCCCTCGTCCTCGGAGTCGAGGTTGAGCAGTATGTCGCCGTGCATGAAGCCTTCCTGCATGGCGAAGGCGCCGGTGAGTCCGGTCTCCTCGTCGCGCGTGAATAGGCACTCTATGGGGCCGTGCTCTACGCTGTCGTCGGTGAGGATGGCGAGCTCTGTGGCTACGCCGATGCCGTTGTCGGCTCCCAGCGTTGTGCCTTTGGCACGCAGCCATTCGCCGTCGATGTAGGTCTCGATGGGATCTCGGGTGAAGTCGTGCTTCACGTCCTTGAGGCAGTCACACACCATGTCCATGTGCGACTGCAGCACCACGGGCTTGCGGTTCTCCATGCCCGGAGTGGCAGGTTTGCGCATGATGACGTTGCCTGCGGCGTCGGTATGTGTCTCGATGTTGTGCTTCCTGCCAAATTCCTGCAGGTATGCGATGATTTGTTCTTCCTTCTTCGATGGGCGCGGAACACGGCATATTTCGTCAAAAAAACTGAAAATGCCAGCCGGTTTCAAGTCTTCCTGTGTCATGATATTGATGTTTTGGTGTACTTTTGTCACGGCAAAGATAGCTAAGCGACGAGATAAAGGCAAACAAAACCTTTTGCGCGTTCGTTTTTTATGTCTATGTTTGCAACTCGATTGAAAAACCGACGTACCGAGAATGTCTATGTTGTACACCATTCTGTTTGCACTGATTGCTGTGGCGGTCTGTGTGTTACTGCTGGGTGTCCGGATCTTTTTTGTTGACGGACGCTTTCCGCACTTCCACGTCAGTGGGAATAAGGAGATGGAGAAACGCGGCATAGACTGCGTGGAGTCGCAGGACCGGCGGGCACGTCGCCGCTCACCGTTTGCCGTCGACGAAACAGTGAAGGGCGCGCGGAAAGCTGAGAGAGAAGAAAATAAAGTAAACTCATAAAACATACACAATTAAGAAAGTAATTATGCAAGGATTGAAACATCTCTTCGGAGGTTTGATGGCGCTGACGTGCGCAATTCTTTTTTCACAGTGCTCTGGCAACGCAGGCACACAAGGCAATGAGGGCAGTTATGCACAGGGTGGCTCTTCGGCAGATCTGAAGGTTGCCTATGTTGAGATTGACTCACTGCTGGCAAAATATAACTTCTGGGTGGACCTGAACGAGGTGATGGTCAAGAAGAGCGAGAACGTACGCCTGACGCTGAACCAGAAGGCACAGGAGCTGCAGCAGCAACAGCAAGAGTTCCAGACAAAGTATCAGAACAACGCATTCCTGTCGCAGGAGCGCGCACAGCAGGAGTATGACCGCATCAACAAGCTGAACAACGACCTGCAGGAGCTGAGCACCAAGCTGCAGAACGAACTGGCAGAAGAGAGCAACAAGTACAACCAGCAGCTGCAGGACACCATCGACGTGTTCCTGAAGGAGTATAACAAGACACATGGCTTCAACCTGATATTCAGCAACACCGGTCTGGACAACCTGCTCTATGCCGACGATGCTCTGAACATCACCCAGGAGGTCGTTGACGGACTCAATGCCCGCTACGCTCCAAGCAAGAGCAAATAAGCGAAGCATCCAGCGCGTGCAAGCCACGCGCAGATAAAGATACATGAGGACTTCCGGCGCATGCCACTCACCGCAGTGGAGCGTCGGAAGTCCTACTTTTTTAAGAGGTGTTGGGTGTTGGATGTTGGGTGGTGGATTATCAAGTCCTCTATGTAAGTACGAATCAGTAGAAAAAAAAGAGGGATAAGCGAATGTGGCAGCACTGACTTGCGCGAAGTAAGATATACTGCGTCAGACGTAACTGTGTTTTTCCGCAGAACTTCTATACTGCATACGCCCAAATCATGACGGGCTAAACGTGATTTCTGATGAGGTTAACCTCTCGTGCCTTTAAGGTTAACCTCGTCGGCTGTTGAGGTTAACCTCAAGTACCATCGAGGTTATAGGCACAAATCCTGACGGGTAAGCAGTAACTTTTAGGGACATTAATGTCCTTTTTTGCTGTCTACACTTCATGTATGTACCTCTCCGAGGCACTGATAGGAGGGACGCTTGAGACCCCAGTCTGCGCTGCGCTTAGACTGGGGTTACGCATAATTCAGCCTCTCCGAGGCTGCACGTCCTCTGAGAAGCCTCACCCCAGCCC
>CAYXLA010000128.1:0-3993 GCA_964465765.1 uncultured Bacteroidaceae bacterium
TTTGCGAGATGAGGAATCACGGATGTTTGTGGAGCTGGAGGGGTTTGAACCCTCGTCCAAACAGGGAAACCATAAGCTTTCTACATGCTTATCTTTGACTTCGGTTTTCGTGCAGCGGCAGAACCAAAGCCATCAACCACTGCCTTATCCTCTAAAGTTTCATCAACGGCGCGAGGCCGCCGCAGACTATCTCCGATTTGGCTGCACCACCTGATGGGAGGGCTTCGGAGCCAGAGCTTCCCGGTGATGTCTTGTCCCTCCACCTGGTGGAGGGATTAAGCCCGACTTACTATACTTCGGTCAGGCAGCAAGAGCGTAGTTATTCTCGCCAGATAATTGTTGAGATCTGATATTTAAGTGCCAGCATCACGATGCACTGCATGCTTACTTACCTTTTCTGCCTGCTGTCAAAGCCAGTCAGCCCCAGGTGTTCAAATGTACATACCTCTGTATTTACATGCTGCAAAGTTACGTGCTTTTTCGCGATTCCCCCTATCTTTGCACCATCAAAAAAAACATTTTGAGACATGAAAGACTTTACAAGACGCATGCTGACGCTGGCGCTGCTCCTGCTCGTGTTTGCAGCGATGACGAAAGCACAGACTGCCGGTGACGACATAACGACGGTGGCTCCTGCTGAGTTCCAGTCGGCGATGCAGAATGATGCCAACGCCGTTGTCCTCGACGTGCGGCGGCCGTCAGAGTTTGCCGAGGGACATCTGGCAGCAGCACTGCAGCTCAACTGGCTGGACAAAGCCACGTGGCAGAACGGCATGAAGTGCCTCAGCAAGGAACCGACATACTACATATACTGCCGCAGTGGCAGACGCTCGCACGAGGCGGCAACCGACATGCTGGAGCGCGGCTTCAAGGTTGTGGAACTGGAAGGCGGAATACAGAACTGGCAGTCACACGACATGCCTGTCGACAAGGAAGAATGACAACCGACCTCATAGCCATCATCGGCCCCACAGCATCGGGCAAGACAGACCTGGCGGTCAGACTCGCCCATAAGCTCGGCACTGAGGTCATCAGCGGCGACAGCCGACAGGTCTACCGCCGGATGGACCTGGGCACGGGCAAGGACCTGAAGGACTACGTCGTGGACGGACACCGCGTGCCCTACCATCTCATTGACATTGCCGAACCAGGGACGCGCTACAACGTCTGCCAATACCAGCAGGACTTCCTCAACGCTTACACCGACATGCGGCAGCGCGGACTCATGCCTGTGCTGTGCGGTGGCTCGGGGCTCTACGTGGAGTCGGTACTGCGCGGCTACAGACTACTAAGCGTGCCGGAGAACAAGGAGCTGCGTGCCGCGCTCGAGGACAAGTCGCTGCAGGAGCTGACGGAGATACTGAAACAGTACAAGACGCTCCACAACACCACCGACACGGACACCGCCAAGCGTGCCATCCGCGCCATAGAGATTGAGGAGTACTACCGCCACGCCCCCGTGGAGGAGATGGCGTTTCCAAAGCTCAACGCGCTGGTCGTGGGCGTGGACATAAGCCGCGACCTGCGGCGCGAGAAGATTAGCCGACGACTAAGGCAGCGGCTCGACGAAGGCATGGCAGACGAAGTCCGAGGACTGCTCGCCGAAGGCATCAGCCCCGACGACCTGATATACTACGGCTTGGAATACAAGTACGTGACGCTCTACGTCACGGGCCGTCTGTCGCGCGAGGAGATGTTCTCACAGCTCGAGATTGCCATCCACCAGTTTGCCAAGCGGCAGATGACGTGGTTCCGAGGCATGGAGCGCCGTGGAGTCGACATACACTGGATTAGTGCAACGCTGCCCATGGAGCAGAAGATAGAACAGATTATGGGACTGCTGACGAAGGACAGACAATCATAGACACGTAAACACATACATATATATAATGGAGAGAAATATGCTTGAACTGAAAGACAACAAGACGGGCAACTTCTTCCTGATGGCAGGACCGTGCGTCATCGAAGGCGAGGACATGGCACTGCGCATCGCCGAGAAGTGCCGCGACATAACCGACCGCCTCAACATCCCCTACCTCTTCAAGGGATCGTACCGCAAGGCAAACCGCTCGCGCATCGACAGCTTCACCGGCATCGGCGACGAGAAGGCTCTGAAGATTCTCGACAAGGTGCGGCGCACGTTCGGCATCCCCGTGGTGACCGACATCCACGAGAGCCGCGAGGCAGACATGGCGGCAGAGTATGTCGACGTGCTGCAGATTCCTGCCTTCCTGTGCCGACAGACCGACCTGCTGGTGGCAGCGGCACGCACGGGCAAGACCGTGAACATCAAGAAAGGGCAGTTCCTGTCGCCCGAGTCAATGAAGTTCGCCGCACAGAAGGTCGTCGACGCAGGCAACAACGACGTCATGCTGACCGACCGCGGCACCATGTTCGGCTATCAGGACCTGATTGTCGACTTCCGCGGCATACCCAAGATGCAGTCGCTGGGCTTCCCCGTGGTGCTCGACTGCACCCACTCCCTGCAGCAGCCCAATCAGGCAGGCGGAGTGTCGGGCGGCGTGCCACAACTCATCGAGACCATTGCCAAAGCCGGCGTCGCCGTGGGTGCCGACGGACTATTCATGGAGACCCACGAAGACCCGTCAGTGGCCAAGAGCGACGGTGCCAACATGCTGCGCCTCGACCTGCTCGAGGGACTGCTCGAGAAGCTCGTCCGCATACGCCAGGCCATCTTGTAAGAGACGACAAGACGAAAAGACAAAGAGACGAAGAGACTAAGAGACAAAGAGACTAAGAGACAAAGAGACAAAGAGACAAAGAGACAAAGAGACAAAGAGACGAAGAGACTAAAAGACTAAAAGACAACAAGACTATATTGAACACTGTTAACAAGACAATGAACATTACATCAATCATCAGGAGGACATCACTCCTTCTGCTCATGACACTATGTTGCGCCATGAGCGTCGCCGCACAGCAGCTGCCCGACATCCCAGTCGACCCCGCCGTGCGCATCGGCCATCTCGACAATGGCCTCACCTACTACATCCGCCACAACGACAAGCCCGAGCACCGTGTGGAATTCTACATCGCGCAGAAGGTGGGCTCCATACTCGAGGAGCCGCGTCAGCGCGGACTGGCTCACTTCCTCGAGCACATGGCATTCAACGGCACCAAGAACTTCCCGGGCGACGAGCGCGGCAAGGGCATCGTGGACTGGTGCGAGAGCAAGGCCATCAAGTACGGCACCAACCTCAACGCCTACACCAGCATCGACGAGACCGTCTACAACATCAGCAACGTGCCCAGCGACAACGAGGACGTCCTCGACTCCTGCCTGCTGATTCTCCACGACTGGAGCAACTTCATCCTGCTCAAGGACAGTGAGATCGACAAGGAGCGCGGCGTGATACACGAAGAGTGGCGTTCGCGCAACAGCGGACTGATGCGCATCTACACCGACGCACAGAGCACCATGTATCCCGACTCCAAGTATGCCGACTGCATGCCCATTGGCAGCATCGACGTCATCGACAACTTCCCCTATCAGGATCTGCGCGACTACTACAACACGTGGTACCACCCCGACCTGCAGGGCATCATCATAGTTGGCGATGTCGACGTGGACAAGGTGGAGGGCAAGATCAAGGCCATGTTCAGCGACATTCCGCGTGCCGAGGGCAAGCCCGAGCGCATCTACTATCCCGTGGCCGACAACGACGCCCCGATAGTCTACATCGGCAGCGACAAGGAGCTGTCGATGCCTAACATTCAGCTCTACTTCAAGCACGAAGCCACGCCCGACTCACTGAAGGGCAACATGAGCTACCTCGTGCAGCAGTACGTGCTCAACATGGTGACATCTATGCTCGGTGCCCGCTTCGACGAGCTGACGCAGAGTCCCGAGCCACCGTTCACCGAGGCGAGCGCCAGCTACGGCGGCTACTTCCTGTCGAAGACCAAGGACGCCTTCGACGTCACCGTCGTCTGCAAGGGCGACGGCGTGCGCACAGCCCTCAACAGTGCACT
>CAYXLA010000128.1:4093-5977 GCA_964465765.1 uncultured Bacteroidaceae bacterium
GTCGAAGCCATCAATGGCGTGGCACAGGAGCAGATGGTGACCGACAACAACCGCGCGGTCTTCATCGCCGTTCCCGACGCCGACCTTGCCTCATGTCCTACGAAGGACGAGGTACTCTCGATGCTCGGCGGCATGAGCAGCCTCGACGTGCAGCCATACGTCGACAAGGTGAGCGACGAGCCCCTTATGGCGGCAGCGCCTGAGGGCGGCTCCATCGTCAGCGAGCAGAGCGACATCTATGGCACCACGCGTCTGACGCTGAGCAACGGCGTCACCGTCTACGTCAAGCCCACCGACTATCAGGACGACGAGATACTGATGAACGCCGTGAGCCCTGGCGGCACCTACATGTACGACGACAGCGAGATACTCAATGCCCACTACCTCAGCCAGCTTGGCGCCATCGGCGGACTGGGCAACTTCAGCCAGACCGACCTGACGAAGGTGCTGGCAGGCAAGAATGCATCGGTCAGCGCATCGGTATCGTCGCTGCGCGAGACCGTCAGCGGCAGCTGCTCGCCCAAAGACCTTGAGACGATGATGCAGCTGACCTACCTCACGTTCACCGCACCGCGCCACGACGACGACGCCTTCCAGTCGTTCCGCAACCGCACGCGCACCGAGCTCATCAACAGCGAGGCCAACCCCTTGAGCACGCTCTCGGACACGCTGCAGGCTGTGATGTACGGCCATAATCCGCGACTTCTGTTCATGCATGCCGACATGGTGGACAGCATCAGCTACGACCGCGCCCTCAGCATGTATGCCGACCGCTACGGCGACGCCACCGACTTCACCTTCTACCTGGTCGGCAACATCGACCTCGAGACAGCGCGTCCGCTCATCGCCTCCTACCTCGGCGGTCTGCCTGCCCACGGCCGTCACGACGTCACGCCGCAGCGCAACCAGAACATACTCCCCGGCACCCGCGTCAAGGAATATGCCAAGCATCTGCAGACGCCAATGGCGACGACAGCCATGATCTACAGCGGCACCACGACGTACAGCACGCGCAACAGTGTGCTGATGAACTTCCTGACGCAGGCACTCGACATGGACTTCAACGACGAGATTCGCGAGAAGGAGAGCGGCACCTACGGCGTCAGCAGCTACGGCTCGCTCAACAAATTCCCAAGCCAGCGCGCAGTGATGCAGATAATCTATCAGACCGCACCTGACAAGAAAGACCGACTGAACACCCTCATCGACGGCATCGTCAGCCACATGGCACAGAACGGTCCCACCGACGAGCAGATGCAGAAGATCAAGAGCTACATGCTGAAGCGTCATGCCGACAACCTGAAGGAGAACAGCTACTGGCTGAATGCCATCGACGAGCGCCTCTACACCGGCGAGGACTTCGTCGACGGATATGAGGACATGGTCAACAGCTTCACGCCGCAAGACGTGCGCGACTTCGCCACCAGCCTCATCAGTCAAGGCAACAAGGTCACCGTGGTGCTGACCGACGGCGACGAAGACTGACCCGACTTACCTTCAAGACGGCGGCACGTCCGCCCCTGACCAATAGCCCCGATTGCACGACCTGACGATGGTCCGCAGTCGGGGCTTGTCGTGTCCGCACTGCAGAGTTTCATTTCTCGTTGTCCGCACAATTGTCTCTCGTTGTGCGCACAATTGCATCTCGTTGTGCGCACAATTACCTCTCGTTGTGCGCACAATCACATCCGGTTGTCCGCACAATCAAATCCAGTTGTCATCACAATCTGCTTCAATTGTCATCACAATCTGCTTCAATTGTCATCACAATTTGCTTCAGTTGTCATCACAATCTGCTTCAGTTGTGATCACAATTTGCTTCAGTTGTGATCACAATCTGCTTCAATTGTGATCACAATCTGCTTCAGTTGTCATCACAATCCA
>CAYXLA010000129.1:0-5874 GCA_964465765.1 uncultured Bacteroidaceae bacterium
ATTTTTCCGCATTCATGTTTGCAGATAATACTACTTTATTTGTAATTTCCTATTTCCCGATGCAGAAGTGGCGGAAGATGTTTTGGAGGACATCCTCGCTGGTGACGGTGCCGACGATGTTGCCAAGGTGGTAGGTGCATTCGCGGATGTCTTGCGACAGAAGGTCGCCCGAGAGTCCGGCATCGAGTCCTTCCTGCACACGGCGAATGGCTTGCTGCGCATGGCACAGCGACTCGTAGTGGCGCACGTTGCTGACTATGACTTCCTGGTCGTTGATGTTGTGGATACCACTGAGGCTGACAAGCAGCTGCTGCAGCTGGTCGAGATGGATGCCCTCGCGGGCTGAGATGCTGATGGTCTTGGCTCCTTCGCACAGAAGAGGTGCTTGCTGTTGCGGCGTTTGCTGCAAGTCGATCTTGTTCTGGACAATGACGAGCTGGCGACCATGGCAGTGAGACACAATGGTGTCGCGCAGTCCGTCGAGGTCGCTATTGGCTTGTGTGGGGTCGATGAGCCATAGTACGATGGATGCCTGGTCGATCATCTTGTACGTGCGGTCTATGCCAAGGGTCTCTATGCGGTCGGATGTCTCGCGTATGCCTGCCGTATCGATGAAGCGGAATGTCAGTCCGTCGATGTTGATGCAGTCCTCTATGACGTCGCGTGTGGTGCCGCTGATTTCGCTGACGATGGCTTTGTCGTCCTTGAGCAGAGCATTGAGCAGTGTCGACTTGCCCACATTGGGCTGTCCGACGATGGCGACAGGAATGCCGCTCTTTATGGTGTTGCCAAGGCTGAAGCTGTCTGTCAGCCTGCCGATGACGCCACTGATGTGTGCTGCCAGCTGCTTGAGTTCGCTGCGGTCGGCAAACTCAAGGTCGTCGTGGTCGCTGAAGTCGAGCTCCAGTTCGAGCAGTGAGGTGAAGTGCAAGAGCTGTTCGCGCAGCTGTTGCAGCTCACGGCTGAAGCCTCCACGCATCTGCGTCATTGCCAGACGATGTGTGGCTGCCGACCGTGATGCTATGAGGTCTGCCACTGCTTCTGCCTGACTCAGGTCCATCTTGCCATTGAGGAATGCGCGTTCGGTATATTCGCCAGGCATCGCCATGCGGCATCCGGCACCGATAAGAAGCTGCAACACCCGCTGCAGAATATATGCTGAGCCGTGGCAGGCAATCTCTGTGCTGTCTTCGCCAGTATAGGAGTGGGGCGCACGGAACAGTGACACCAGCACGTCGTCGAGCGGATTGGTGCCGTCGAGGATCTGTCCGTAGGTCAGTGTGTATGGCTGCACATCGTCGAGCCGCAGCCCAGTGTGTGCCGGCTTGAAGATTGCTGACGTAGCCTGTATGGCCTCAGGACCGCTCACACGCACTATGCCCAACGCTCCTCCCTGAGCTGTGGCAATGGCGCAGATGGTGTCGGACTGACTGTGTGGGTCTTGACTATTCATTGACGACATTGAAGCTAAGCTTGCCCGACGGCTTGTCGCAGCTGATGCGAATGGTGTCGCCGGCATTCATGGCGGTGTTGACGAGTATCTCTGACAGACCGTCTTCGACATGAGTCTGTATGGCACGCTTCAGAGGACGTGCACCGAACTGCACATCATAGCCCTGCTTGCCGAGGAAGTCGAGCACATCATCGCCATATTCCAGCTTGAATCCGAGCTTCTGCACACGCTCCGCCAACTTCTTCATCTCGAGATCCACGATGCTGCGTATGGCTTCGGGCTGCAGCTGGTCGAAGGTGATGATCTCGTCGATACGGTTCAGGAACTCGGGAGCAAACTGCTTGTTGAGTGCCTTCTGTATGACGCTGCGCGAGTAAGCCTTGTCCTGTGCCCGCTGTTGCGCATTGAAGCCAATGCCTGCCCCGAAGTCCTTGAGCTGGCGTGTTCCGATGTTCGACGTCATTATGATGACCGTGTTCTTGAAGTCGACCGTGCGTCCCTGGCTGTCGGTCATGCGGCCTTCGTCCATTAGCTGCAGCAACAGATTGAACACCTTGGGGTGTGCCTTCTCAATCTCGTCGAGCAGGACGATGGAGTAGGGCTTGCGGCGCACCTTCTCTGTGAGCTGTCCGCCTTCTTCGTATCCCACGTATCCAGGTGCCGCACCTATGAGTCGCGACACGTTGTACTGTTCGGTATATTCGCTCATGTCGACACGTATGAGGTCGTCGCTGCTGCCGAACATGAACTTTGCCAACTGCTGTGCCAGGTACGTCTTGCCCACACCTGTAGGGCCAAGGAACAGGAATGTGCCTATTGGCCGGTTCGGGTCTTTCAGTCCTACGCGGCTGCGCATGATGGCTTTCGACAGCTTCTCTATGGCATCGTCCTGTGCAATGACGTTCTTCATGAGTTCCGTCTTCATGCCTGCCAGACGCACGCCTTCGGCTTGTGCCAGGCGCTGTACCGGTACGCCCGACATCATAGATACTACATCGGCAATGTCGTTTTCGTCGACAGCCTTGCTGTTGCTACGCTCATTGGCTTCCCACTGTCGCTTCAGCTCGGCGAGGTTGTCGGATATGTCGCGTGCCTGGTCGCGGTAGCTGGCAGCCAGCTCGTAGTTCTGGTTCTTCACTGCATCGTCCTTCAGCATCAGGGCATTGGCAAGAGCCTGCTCCTGCTGTTCTATCTGTGGCGGCACCTTCTCGTCGCTGAGATGTGTGCGCGAGCCGGCTTCGTCCATGGCATCAATAGCCTTGTCGGGGAAAGCACGGTCGGTGATGTAGCGGCCTGTCAGCTCTACGCAAGCCTCCAGAGCCTTGTCGGTATAGGTCACGAAGTGATGTTCCTCGTACTTGCCCTTGATGTTGCGCAGAATCTGCAGCGTCTCTTCCTTGGTCGTAGGATTCACTATCACCTTCTGGAAGCGTCGCTCCAGGGCTCCGTCCTTCTCTATGCTCTTGCGATATTCGTCGAGTGTGGTGGCTCCGATGCACTGTATCTCACCGCGTGCCAGTGCAGGCTTCAGCATGTTTGCGGCATCCATTGAGCCGCTGGCAGAGCCTGCTCCTATTATGGTATGAATCTCGTCGATGAACAGAATGACGTTCGACGACGCCTGCAACTCCTTGATGATGGCACGCAGACGTTCCTCAAACTGTCCGCGATATTTCGTGCCAGCCACCACGCCAGCCATGTCGAGCATCAGCACACGCTTGTCGTAGAGCATGTGCGAGACCTTGTGCTCGCAGATTCTTAGAGCCAGACCTTCCACGATTGCCGACTTGCCCACGCCGGGTTCGCCAATCAATATGGGGTTGTTCTTCTTTCGGCGGCTCAGTATCTGTACTACACGTTCTATCTCTCGTTCACGCCCAATCACCGGATCGAGCTTGCCTTCTGCGGCAGCACGTGTGAGGTCTGTGCTGAACTTATCCAGCGTAGGCGTGCCGGGCTTCTGTGTGTGCTGACCGTTGCGGCTCTGTGTGGCCTGCTGACTGTCGGCTCCACCTTGCGAGTTCTGACTGTCGTTGTCGCGTGCCATGTCGTCGTGCTCGTCCTCTTCATCATCGTCCTCGGTGAAGCCCATTCCGCTTTGTGGAGCCTGTTGTTGCTCCTGCTTCTGCACGAGGTTGCCGTAGAGCGTATGGTAGTCGATGTTCCACTCGTCCTTCAGCACGTTGGCAGCCTTGCTTGTGCCATCCTTGAGGATAGCCAGCAGTATGTGTTCGGTGTCCACGACATCTTCGTGCAGCTGTCGTGCTTCGAGTATTCCTATCTTGAGTATGCGGTTGGCGTCGTCGTTGAGAGCCACCTCTGCGTCGGCACGCAAGGTCTGGTCCGACTGTTGTCTGAGGTTGGCTTCGAGTTCGTTCTTCAGACTTTTCAGGTCCACAAACATCTCATAAAGGACCTTCACGGCATTGCCATTGCCATCGCGCAGGATTCCCAGCAGCAGATGCTCAGGAGTTATTGCGCTGTTGTGCAGACGGTTTGCCTCTTCCTTGCTGTACGACAACACGTCTGATATTCGTTGCGAAAATCGGTAATTCACGTTTGTTTCCTTTCCCTCTTTAACTGATTAAACCTATTGGCTTATGTACGTTGCCCATCGATAAACGTAGGCAAATATACATATAATCGAAAATGCCGCGAACAAATATTGTGCCATAAAGGTGATTTAACTTACATTTGCGTGTCGATACGTGTGTAGACATAGAGTATATGACATTGACTATATGATGATAATTCTGCAATTGCTTGTTGTGCTTGCCGCACTCTACGTGGGTTCGCGTTACGGCAGTCTGGCTCTTGGAGCCATCTCGGGCATAGGACTTGCCATACTCATACTTGGCTTTGGCTTGAAGCCCGGCACGCCGCCGACCGACGTCATATATATCATCATAGCAGCCGTCACCTGTGCCGGCATGATGCAGGCATCGGGAGGCATGGACTGGCTGATACAGATTGCCGAACGGCTGCTGCGTAGGCATCCGGACAGGATTACGTTCTACGCACCACTGTGCACCTTCTTCCTGACAATGCTTGTCGGCACCGGACATGTGGTGTATACGCTCATGCCCATAATCTGCGACATAGCCCTGAAGAAAGGCATACGTCCCGAACGGCCGTGCGGCGTAGCCTCCGTGGCATCACAGCTTGGCATAGTGTGTTCGCCCATTGCGGCAGCCGTCGTGGCATTCACAGCCATCTCGTCGCAGTATGGCTTCAACATCACCATTCCGCAGGTACTTGCCGTGACCATTCCTGCAAGTCTGGTCGGACTGCTGTGTGCTTCGGCATGCTCATACAAGCGCGGACTCGACCTTGACAAAGACCCTGACTTCCAGAAGCGGTGTGCCGACCCCGCGATGTACAGCTATATGTATGGCAGCAGCGTCACTACACTCGACAAGCAGGTGTCGCCTCGGGCGCGGCGTGCGGTGTATGTCTTTCTCTGTGCACTGTGTGTCATTGTGGCGTTGGCAGTATTTCCTGCACTGCTTCCCACGTATGTCTCTGCCGATGGCGCCACTACGGAACGCCTGAAGATGAATGTGGTGATTCAGATTGTCATGCTGTCGGCAGCAGCACTGATGGTCATCGTGTCGGGGGCAAAGCCTAAGGAGGCTGTAGGAGGAACAGTGTGGCAAAGCGGCATGGTGGCTGTCGTTGCCATCTATGGCATTGCGTGGCTGGCAGACACATACTTCTCCAACTACATGGCAGAGATACAACCTGCACTTGGCAGCATTGTGACGGAACACAAGTGGGCTATTGCCCTGGTGTTCTTCCTCACATCGATGCTACTGAACTCACAGGGAGCCGTGGTGGTATCCATGCTTCCGCTGGCATATTCACTTGGATTGCCTGGCTACGTCATGCTGGGAGTGCTGCCCAGCGTGTATGGATACTTCTTCATACCCAACTATCCGTCGGACATAGCGACTGTCAACTTCGACCGTTCGGGCACCACTGTCATAGGACGCTATCTGCTTAACCACAGCTTCATGATGCCTGGACTGGTCTGTGTGGGTGTAGCCACCATAGTGGGATACCTGCTGGCAACGGCAATCTATGGGTGACTTGCTCCAAAAAGTCAGTACTACTAACTTGGCAAAGTAAGATATACTTACTTGCCCGAGTAAGTACTACTAACTTTGCCAAGTAAGTGCTACTGGCTTTTTTCCGCCTCTACTTTTTGGTTTTGGGGACATTAATGTCTAGGGGCTTGGACATTAATGTCTCGAGCCCTTTCGATTAATGTCTCGGGCCTTAGACATTAATGTCATTTTTCAGGACCAATAATCCTGCTCCCACGGCCCTGTAAATCGGGTAGAAAAAGTCTTATATAAGAAATGGCAAAGTCTTATATTCTCGATGGCACTTTCAAACGTTTGCGATGCCACTTTCTTATA
>CAYXLA010000130.1:0-5847 GCA_964465765.1 uncultured Bacteroidaceae bacterium
GCTCACATCGAACGTTGTGAATGCTCACATCGAACGATGTGAGACGACATGAGTTAATCTCTTGAACCATATCTTATACATTCATAGGACGTTACAGTTAATATGCTGCGAGTTTTCCTTTGCTCTGCCTGATTCGTCCAACCGCACTCTACTTTGCGAAGCTTCCCACTAACTTTCTGCAGCCTTTAGGCATCTCCCTCAACCGCAATCGATGTATCAGATGGAGCTGTTTCCTCCTCCATTGGAATGCTGTCGGACACATCATGGGACGCAGCCTGATGCGTGATATGCCGCAGGCGTATTTGGTCGCAGTTTTTTTTCTCAGATAGCTCTTTCCTTTAGTAATAATTAGCTAATTTTGCGTGCGTTATTCGGAAACCTATATTTTATATAATCACATGGCAAATGTAATTAAGTTACGTAAAGGCCTGGACATTAACCTCAAAGGAAAGCCTGCCGAAGAGTTTATTACAGTGGACGCACCGGAAGCATATTCGCTTGTTCCCGATGATTTCACAGGTGTGACTCCGAAGCCAGTAGCTAAGGAAGGGGAAAAAGTCCTGGTGGGGCAGCCCTTGTTTGTAGACAAGAATCACCCCGAAGTAAATTTTGTTTCGCCTGTCAGTGGAGTGGTTGCAAGCGTGGAACGTGGTGCAAGACGCAAGATTCTGAACATCATCGTTACTCCTGACAAAGACCAGCAGTATGCGGACTTTGGTAAGAGCAATCCTTCAGACATGAGTGCACAGCAAGTTAAGGATTTGTTGCTGAAAGCCGGAATGTTCGCTTTCGTGCGTCAGCGCCCTTACGACGTCATTGCCAATCCGGCAGATGCGCCGAAGGCTATCTTCGTCTCTGCATTCGACAGTGCACCGTTGGCACCCGACTTTGAGTTCCAGCTCAAGGGCGAAGAACACAACTTCCAGACTGGTCTGGATGCTCTGGCAAAGCTTGCCAAGGTATACCTCGGCATCAGTCCTAAGCAGAAGTCAGCGGCTCTGACAGCAGCAAAGAACGTCACCGTAAATGTGTTCGATGGTCCGCATCCGGCAGGTAACGTCGGTGTGCAGATTAACCACGTGTCACCGGTCAATAAGGGTGAAGTGGTTTGGACAGTAGGTGCAGAGGTAGTGCTCTTCATCGGTCGCCTGATGAATACAGGTAAGGTAGACCTGACACGTACCGTAGCTCTGACAGGTTCTGAGGTAAGCCATCCTGCTTATGTGAAGCTGAAGGTTGGAGCAAAGCTCAACAAGGTATTTGCCGGAAATGTGTCTAACGGACGCGAACTGAGATACATCAGTGGCAATGTGCTCACTGGCAAGCAGGTAACTCCTGACTGCTATCTCGGTGCATTCCACTCACAGCTGACGGTTATCCCCGAAGGCAACGACGTGGATGAGTTGCTTGGATGGATTATGCCACGTGTCAACGACTTCAGCACAAGCCGTTCATACTTCAGCTGGCTTAAGGGTTCGTCAAAGGAATATGTCATCGATGCTCGTGTAAAGGGTGGCGAACGTCACATGATTATGTCGGGTGAGTATGACAGTGTGTTCCCAATGAACATCTATCCCGAGCAGTTGGTCAAGGCAATCATAGCCGGTGACATCGACCGCATGGAAGCTCTTGGCATCTACGAGGTAGCTCCTGAGGACTTCGCACTGTGCGAGTTCGTCGACTCGTCGAAGGTAGAGCTGCAACGCATTGTACGCGAAGGACTGGACATGCTGCGTAAGGAAATGGCATAAGACGGTCAATAAGTAATTTCAGAATAAACAGAATAATATGAAAGCGTTAAGAAATTATCTCAACAAGATAAAGCCTAACTTCGAGGAGGGCGGCAAATACCACGCATTTCGTTCTGTGTTCGAGGGCTTTGAGTCATTCCTCTTTGTGCCGAACACAACATCGAAATCAGGAACGCACATTCATGACTCGATCGATAGCAAACGCATCATGTCGATCGTGGTTATTGCGTTGATACCGGCACTTCTGTTCGGTATGTACAACGTAGGTTACCAGCACTATAAGGCTGCAGGACTGCTTGCAGAGAGTGGCTTCATGGCTGTCTTCGCTTATGGCTTCCTGGCTGTACTGCCGAAGTTGATTGTCTCCTATGTTGTAGGCTTGGGCATTGAGTTCGTCGTTGCCCAGTGGAAAGGCGAGGAGATACAGGAAGGTTACCTCGTGTCGGGTATCATCATTCCGATGATTGTTCCTATAGAGTGTCCGCTGTGGATGCTTGCAATAGCAGTTGCATTCGCAGTCATCTTCGCTAAGGAAATCTTCGGTGGTACGGGTATGAACATCTTCAACGTTGCGCTCATCGCACGTGCATTCCTGTTCTTTGCATACCCTGTAAAGATGAGTGGCGACCAGGTATGGATCTCACAGAACTCTATCTTCGGTCTGGGTCAGGACTTGAGCGTTGATGCTTATACAGCTGCTACTCCTCTTGGTGAGGCTGCTGTAGGTTCAGACATAACATCGAGCATATACGACGAGATTATTGGTCTCATCCCGGGATCAATAGGTGAGACCAGCGTCATCGCCATTGCCATTGGTGCAGTCATACTGCTGTGGACTGGCGTAGCAAGCTGGAAGACCATGCTCAGCGTATTCATTGGCGGTGCAGCATTCGGTGCGCTGTTCCAGGCACTCGGCATGACCGATATAGAATGGTATAGAGAGCTCATCCTCGGTGGCTTCTGCTTCGGTGCAGTGTTTATGGCAACAGACCCTGTTACCAGTGCACGTACAGAGGGTGGCAAGTGGATCTATGGATTCCTTATAGGTGCTGTGGCTGTGATTGTACGTGTCATGAACCCTGGTTATCCAGAGGGCATGATGCTCGCTATCTTGCTTGGCAACCTGTTTGCTCCGCTCATTGACTACTTCTTCGTACAGAACAACATTGACATGCGCGCTAAACGTGCGTTGACCAAATAACCTATTAAACTGCAATAATCATGAATAAGAATAGTAACACTTACATTTTTATCTATGCAGCGGTAATGGTTATAATCGTTGCATTCTTCATGGCACTGGTTTCTTCTTCGTTGAAGTCAATCCAGAACGAGAACGTAGCAAACGACAAGCGCAAGCAGATTCTTGCAGCTTTGAACATATCGTCAAGCGATCCTAAGGCAGACTTCGAGACCTATCAGGTAAAGGATGTGCTCGTTGATGCACAGGGCAATCAGGTTGCCGACAACGGTGGCTTCGATGCTTCGCTCGACGGAGATGTCCTTCCGGTATATATCGCAAACGTCAACGGTGAGACACAGTATGTGTTGCCTATGACAGGTCAGGGCTTGTGGGGCTCTATCTGGGGTTATGTAGGACTGAAGGCAGACAAGAAGACTATTGTTGGCGTCTACTTCGGACATACAAGCGAGACTCCTGGACTTGGTGCAGAGATAGCATCAACGAAGTTCACGGCACAGTTTGCTGGACGTCCGGTGATTAACGACAATGGCAACATAATCTCTGTCGTTAAGCATGGCAATGCAGACAAGACAAACCAGCAGGGCGGCAACGCTGTCGATGGTGTCACTGCCTCTACACTGACATCTAATGGTGTGCACAACATGCTGGAGAAATATGTCGGTATGTACAAGAACTTTCTAAACCAGTAATTAAGGAGATTCTGTTATGAGTTTGTTTTCTAAAGCAAATAAGGAGGTCCTCTGTGGTCCTCTGTTGGGAAATAACCCTGTCATCGTACAGATACTTGGTATCTGCTCGGCACTGGCAGTAACCGCGCAGCTCAAGCCTGCAATCGTAATGGGTATTTCCGTTACTGTCATCGTGGCTTTTTCCAATGTCATCATTTCATTGATGCGTAACACCATACCTTCGCGTATACGTATCATCGTACAGCTGGTAGTTGTTGCCGCATTGGTAACCATAGTAAGTGAAATCCTCAAGGCTTTCGCATACGATGTGAGCGTACAGCTCTCGGTCTATGTCGGCCTTATCATCACCAACTGTATCCTTATGGGACGTCTTGAGGCATTTGCCATGTCCAACGGACCATGGGAGTCGTTCCTCGATGGTATTGGCAATGGTCTGGGATATGCCATGATACTTGTTATCGTTGGTTTCTTCCGTGAGCTCCTTGGCAATGGTTCTCTCTTTGGCTTCCAGGTTATTCCGCAGGCAGTCTATGATTGGGGCTATTCCAACAATGGTCTGATGTTGATGCCTCCTATGGCTCTTATCATCGTAGGTTGCATCATCTGGTACAAGCGTGCACACGAAACACCTGAGAAGAAGTAAGTAGTACACATAACTGATAAAGAATAGAAATTATGGAACATTTTATAAGTTTGCTTGTCAGGTCAATCTTCGCTGACAATATGATTTTCGCATTCTTCTTGGGTATGTGTTCTTATCTGGCCGTATCAAAGAATGTAAAGACCGCCTTCGGTCTGGGCGCTGCCGTAACCTTTGTGCTTGTAGTGACGTTGCCAGTCAACTATCTGCTGCAGGCCAAGGTGCTGGGTCCCAATGCCATTGTAGAAGGCGTAGACCTCTCTTTCCTGAGCTTCATACTCTTCATTGCCGTGATAGCAGCTATCACGCAGATTGTTGAGATGGCGGTAGAACGCTTCTCTCCGTCACTCTACAACTCGTTGGGTATCTTCCTTCCTCTGATTGCCGTGAACTGCGCAATCATGGGTGGTAGCCTCTTCATGCAGCAGAGAATCAACCTCGACCCTGCTAACACGCAGTACATAGGCAGCGTTGCCGACAGCATTGCATACGCTCTGGGTTCAGGTATCGGTTGGCTGCTTGCCATTGTAGGCTTGGCTGCAATCCGTGAGAAGATGGCATACTGCAATGTGCCGAAGGGACTTCAGGGACTGGGCATAACGTTCATCACCGTAGGACTTATGGCAATGGCGTTCATGTGTTTCTCTGGATTGAAAATCTAATTTGAGGAGGACTAACAAATGGATATGAATTTTATACTTACAAGTATCGGGGTCTTCCTCGTCATTGTGTTGGTGCTTGTTGCCATCCTGCTTGTTGCAAAGGCATACCTGGTATCAAGCGGACCTGTTAAGATCACCATCAACGACAGCAAGACCATAGAGGTTGAGTCGGGCAATTCACTGCTCTCAACCCTCGTAGACAATCACATCTATCTGTCTTCTGCATGCGGCGGTAAAGGCTCATGCGGACAGTGCAGATGTCAGGTGCTTGAGGGTGGTGGCGAGATCCTCGACTCTGAGAAGGGACACTTCACCCGCAAGGAGATAAAGGATCATTGGCGTCTGTCTTGCCAGACAAAGGTCAAGAACAACCTCTCCATCAAGGTTCCTGCATCGGCTCTTGATGTCAAGCAGTGGGAGTGCACCGTCATCAGCAACAAGAACGTTGCTTCGTTCATCAAGGAGTTCAAGGTTCAGTTGCCTCCTGGAGAGCACATGGACTTCATTCCTGGTTCGTATGCACAGATCAAGATACCGGCATACGACATCGACTACGACCGCGACATGGACAAGTCTCTTATCGGTGACCTCTATGTGCCTACATGGCAGAAGTTCGGTATCTTCGGCCTCAAGCAGAAGAACGATACTCCTACCGTACGTGCATACTCCATGGCAAACTATCCGGCAGAGGGCGACATCATCACACTTACAGTGCGTATTGCCACTCCTCCGTTCAAGCCTAAAGATCAGGGTCCTGGCTTCCAGAATGTGCCTTGTGGCATAGCTTCGACCTATATCTTCAGTCTTAAGCCTGGCGACAAGGTTACAATGTCTGGCCCTTATGGAGAATTCCATCCTGTATTCGACAGCAAGCGTGAGATGATTTGGGTAGGTGGTGGTGCCG
>CAYXLA010000131.1:0-5791 GCA_964465765.1 uncultured Bacteroidaceae bacterium
GCTGCTTGAACTGCAGCTGGCAGAGGCGCTTGCCGGTGTCGGTGCGGAAGATGCGCTGCATGACGGTGTGGACGTTGTCGGCAGGCATGTTGTCCTCGAGTATGTTGACGAGGAAGTCGGCTTCGACGAGTATCTGATAGTCAGTGCCGAGGATGTTGCTGTAGGTGTGATGATGGCCCACGAGGTAGCAGACACGCTCTACGTCGCTGCTGTCGACGCCAAGGTCGGTGAGCATCTGTCGGGCATAAGCGGGTCCGAGTTCTTCCTGATGAGGTCCGTTGCAGTCGCCATACTTGGCTTCGGAGGGATGGATGCCTATGTCGTGGACCACGGCTGCCATCTCGGTGACGAGCTGTGTGTGGGCATCGACATGCTCCATGCGTGCAATGAGTTGGGCGAAGCGGTGCACCTTGAGGAAGTGCTGTATGCGCATGGCGTCGCCACGGTCGAACTCTATCATCGCCATGGTCAGCCGGTCTACTATGGGTTGTGTGGTGTCGTTTGTTGTGTCGTTCATTGCCTGTGTACTCCTCTCTCTATTTATGTCTGCAAATGTAAGAAAAAAGGCGTTGGCAACGGCATTATCGCTATCTTTGCACACGAAACAGAAACAAATACTACATGCGATTATGAAAAAGAACGTACTTCTGATAGCTGCAGCAGCTGTCGTGTTGGGATCGTGCAACCAGGCAAAGCAACCAGTAGAGAGCGTGCAGGAGGGTCGTGATGCCCTACGTGCCGCACTCAGTGAGATTCAGGAAGACTCGACGCTGAGCGACGACGAGTTTGACGCTGCCTACTATGGTGTGGTGGCAGAGTTCTACGACCGCCATCAGCACGACAGTCTGGCTCTTGAGCTCTTCAACACACTGGTCAACAATGTGTGGGACAATGCGACGGCACAGGCCAACTATGCCAATGCCGACACGCTGGTGCAGAACAACGAGCGCGTGCAGCACTACATGCGTCTGTCGGAGGCACGTGCCAAGACCGGTGCGGGTGCTGCCTACGTAGACATAGCAGGACCTGACGTGCTCGACGACAGCAAGCAGCTGAGCATTGCGTCGACACTTGCCGAGGGCAAGCCGGTGCTCCTGGACTTCTTCGCATCGTGGTGCCCTCCATGCCGCCGTGCCATCAACAACGAGCTGCCAGGACTGAAGGAGAAGTACAGCGGCAAGCTGAACATTCTGGGCATCGACGTGTGGGAGAACAAGAAGGAGGACATTGACAAGGCTATGGGCGAACTGCCTATCACATGGCCAGTGATATATACTGGCGGTCGCGACAACTCCCCAGCCTATCTGTATGGCGTGCAGTCGATACCGACCGTAGTACTGCTGTCGGCAGACGGCACTATACTTGCCCGCTCGCACTCGCTCGAGGACATCATGCCCCAGCTGGAGAAGGCCGCAGGAGAGTAGTGGCTCTGCTACAGGGGGATGTCGGCACTGCTCGTAGCTATGCCTCCTACGATGCCGTAGCCGCTGTTGACGTTGGAGTATATGTAGAACGAGCCTGAGCCGTCTTCGTAGTTGCTCCTGATGCGGTATTGCAGATACGACTTCATGTAGAGGTACATGTCTTTCGAGAGCGACTGTACCTGCACTTCCATGCTTGTGCAATGCATTCCCTCGCAGTCGCGCGACACATGCAGTGCGATGTCGCGTGTGGTGCCGTCGAACAATGTGTCGTCGAAGACGTTAGAGAAGTATGCCGGCCAGCTGCCATAGCTCTTGTTGATTGTCATGTCGTAGAACACTTCATCGGCAGACGTGAACGTGTCGTCAGTATAGTATTGCGTCTCGCCGGAGCCGGATGATGATGTGCCCGACGTTGCTGCATTGCTTTCGACAGTCTTCTTCGCCGTCGTCCGCACTATGATCCTGTAGTAGTTATTGCCTTCAGGGTCGGCTATCCTCACTCTGATGTCGGCATCAAGACTATCGGTATCATTGCGCCCGACGTTGTAGTCGACGAGGCTTATCTCCGGTCTGCTTGGCACTGTGCACGTGGCTTGTGCCGTTACTGCTTGTGACGACTTGGCTTCGATGCTTATCACGTCTCCCTCGGAGGGAATATAGTCTGAGACATAGTTCAGACCGTTTTCATCGTATGTCATAGGGTATGTTGCGCTGCCGTTGACCGTCAGTTGCACAGTGCCTTGCGTTATCAGACGCTGCTGGTACTTCGTGTCGCTTGACAACTTGTATGTCGGGTCAAGCAACCGTGAGTAGACGTTCGACAGCGTCAGTGTTGCTGTCATCGGCTTGCCGCATTCGGCTGCTGAGTTTATGGTCAGGGCTGAGATCTGACTGTCGTTTGCATTGTACGGCAATGTCTTCTCGCACGATGTTGTGGTGATTGCCGTTGCCGACAGGACAGCGGCAGCAAAAAGTAGATTTGTTCTCATGGCCTTAGAATTTCAGTGTATAGTTCAGTGACGGCATGAATGGGAAGCGGCATATTCCCTTCAGCACTGCGAGTCCGTTCTCGTATCCCAAGTAGGCACTCGATATGTTCTTCCTGTTGTAGAGGTTGTAGATGCTCAGGTTGACCGTGCTCTGCGAGCGTCCGTGCTGTATGTGGCAGTTCAGGCTCACGTCGAGGTGGTGTGTGGCGGGAAACACATAGCCGTTGTACTCGTGCAGCGAGTTGCCTTTCTGCACGTCGTGCATCGTTGTCCCCTGCCCTTCCTGCTGGGTCCAGCCGTTGCTTTCTGTCAGTGTCCCCAGGTAGTATGACACGTTTGTCAGCGACCTCCGCATGCCCGACGTGTATGTCCACGATGCCGTGAAGTCCCAGTTCTTGCCGAGTTTCTGCGTGAGTACGATGTTCAGGTTGTGCGGTCTGTCGTTTGCCGCGCTGTACTCGCGTCCTCCATTCAGCTCCATACCTTCGCGGTCGAATGTCCTGAGACTCCTGGACCATGTGTAGCTGATCCATCCAGTGGTATTTCCTGTCTTCTTCTCGAGCAGGAACTCAATTCCGTACGACTTACCCTTACCCTGTGCCACGAGGTCCTGCCAACTGCCGTTTCCGTTGATGTATGTCATGCCATTCCTGTATTCCAGCAGGTTGTTCATCTTCTTGTAGTATCCCTCGAGAGACAGTCCGACGCTTGAGGTCAGGTTCTGGTAGTATCCCACCGATACCTGGTCGGCTGTTGCCAGTCCGAGATCTTTGGTGAGCGGTACCCACAGGTCTGTGGTTGTAGCCACGTCGTTGCTGCTGAGCCTGTACATTGCCTGGCTCATCCGTGCGTATCCGAGTTTCACAGACATGTCTTCATTGATGCTGATACTCATCGAGAGTCTTGGCTCGATGGAGAATCGGCTCTTGCCCGATACCCGGTACATTGCTCCTCTGACTCCGATGTGCGTTGCCAACCAACTTCCCCACCTGATGTTGTCCTCGGCATACACTGCTGTGCTTAGCAGTCCCTGTTCCTTGCCGTAGTTTTCCTGCCGGTGACTTTCGCTTTCGGTATATGTGTATTCTTTCTCCAATACTACAGCGTACATCACGTTGTCAGGGTCGTCGACTACGTAGGACGTGTCAGTACGGTCTACACCGACAAGCGGCGACACCTGCTTATAGGATGCCGTGGCACCAACCGTAATGTCGTGGCGGGTGTTCGGTTGCCAGCTGAAGTCTGTCGTGAAGTCGACGTCAGTCACCTTATTCTTGTATGTCGAAGTCAATGCCGTGGTATATTCCTTTTTCAGGAACAACAGCGATACTGGCGGGGTGACGATGATATGGCTCTTGAATGATTGGATTCTTCCGCCCCCACCTCCGAATGATTGTCCTACGTCTGCACTATAAGGTTCTTCTGCATACGCTCTTGCGTACTGCTCATCATCGTAGGACTGGAGGGAGATGTTATAGTTGTAGTTGGTGATGGATGCCCGTGTGTACAATGCGGCTTTGCGACTGAACACATGCTCCCAGTTCAGGCTGCCTATCAGATTGCTCCAGTTGTTTTCCCTTATTGCTGTGTGCTTGTAAGTGTGGGAGTTGTAATATGTCAGCAAGGCGGCACCTTCCTCAAAATAGCGAGGACCACCTCCATTGAACGACGAGTAACTTCCGTTGGTCTCTTTGTATTCCACGTCGCTCTCTGTCGGAGCTTCGTTGTTGTGGTCTTTGCTATAGTAGAAAGACAGCGTCAACTTGTCCTTGCCTCCGAATTTGTGCGCTATCTTGGCGTTGATGTCGTAGTAGTTCATGTCCGACAGTCCTGCCACGGGATCGTAGTTCTCGGTGATACCTCTCAGTATTGGCTTCACCACCCAGTTGAAGTAGGACGCGCGTGCAGCGACGTTGAACGATGTGTGTCCTCGCCACAGCGGTCCTTCTGCCTGTATCTTTGAGGTCAGCATACCTACGCTGACCTGTCCGTGATATTCATGAAAGTCTCCATCCCTAATGCCTATATCCACGATGCTCGACAGACGTGAGCCGTACCTTGCTGGGAATGCACCCTTGTAGAACACCACATCATCAGTGATGTCTGGGTTTATGGCAGACACGTACCCGCTGAGATGCTCAGAGTTGTATATCACCGCCCCGTCCATTGTTATTAGATTCTGGTCGTAGTCACCTCCTCGCACCAGTATTCCCGCGTTGCCTTCACCGCTGGCTTGAACGCCAGGCATTTTCTGCAGAGACTTCAACACATCCACCTCACCAAACAGTGCCGGCAGAGACTTCACCCGTTCCATATCCATGGCAAGTGCACCCATCTGTGCCCCTTTGATTCCAAAGTCACGACGTGCAGCGCGCACCTGTACTTCATCCAGCAGTCCACCAGGCACAAGCATGATGTCCATCTGTGAGTTGCGTGTCGTGCTTACCGTCCTTTCCTGCGTGACGTAACCCACATAGCTGATGCTTATCTTTGTCGACTGTCCACGTCGGATATCAAGATTGAAAAAACCATCTCCATCGGTTATTGTGCCTGTGGCATCGATAGGCGAGTATATGTTCGCTCCTGCCAGTGGCTCGTTTGTGGAAGCATCCCTGACGCTGCCGGAAATCCGTACAGTCTGTGCTGCGACTAACTGGCATATAAAGAGCAACAAGGCAAATAAGGAAGCGTGTATTTTCATGGTTTAGATGTTTATATAGTGACTGCGTGCATTCTGCAATATGCAGATGCCACAGAGATTAAACTCACGGAGACGTGACATGTCACGCCCCCGTGAGATGTATTATCTGAATGTACCCCTACATTTACATTACATAGGTTGCCTCAATAGACGAAAACATACAAGTACCCAGTTCCTAAATAGGTAGAACCATTGTACATGTCGCATGTAACTCTCATCAATCCGCCTGTATCGCCAGGTTCAAGGTAAACGCTGATATCTGCTCTCGCTCCATTTGGCCAAATGTAGTATCGGTTGCAATCTCCGTCAAAAGTAGCAGACCATTCATACCTTGTCGGCTGGGTACCACTACACGTCGCATAAGCAGTAGTCCCTGCATACCCGCTACTGTCAGCAGACAGAGATACCTCACCATTTGATGTACTCTCAGCTGCGTGAATGGTGTAACTGTTAGATGAATTGGTCAAATCCGTAGAGAGTTCAGGAACAGAGAACGCATTTGCTGCGTAGGAACAAGTGATGCCTAACATTAGGCACAGAAGAATAAATACTCGTTTCATAAGTGTTAGATTTAAATGTTTGTTATAGGTCTCTGGGATTGCTCTGCCAACCCCTACAAGACTCTGCCGCAAGGTAACAACTTTATTTGATAACAACAAGAAAATAGCAGAAAAAAC
>CAYXLA010000132.1:0-5730 GCA_964465765.1 uncultured Bacteroidaceae bacterium
CACCCTACATGTGCCTCGGAGAGGTACACGCGCTAAAGGACATGAGAATCGTCAGGACTTTGCCCATGGATTTTCTACTGAGCCCACATACCACATAACCCCCAACACCATAGGTGCCTTTTTCCACGCTGACTGTCGTCGGGCTTCAGAAAAGCTGTAAATTTGCCGCTGTGAACAACATCATGACAACATTTGACTTACGATGAAGATATACGATTTTTGTGCTGCCGGCAGATGCGCCCTTGTGTCGCTGGCGTTCTGTGCCGCCGCCATCATGGGCGGATGCACTTCCACGACCAATGACGACACTCACTTCATGACCGACGCCGCCTACCGCCACCAGGTGCAGGCGGACTTTGCAGCGAAGACAGCGCTCGTGGGCGACAGCTTCTGCCCGCTCGACACCATGAACCTCACCACCGAGGAGACGGAGGCTATGCAGTTCCTCTACGCCTACATGCCTGTGGCAGACATGACCGACTACAGCGCCGACTTCTACCTTCAGAACGTGCGCACAGCCTTCCGTGCCATCACCGAGATGCCGTGGGGACAGGAGGTGCCGGAGCTGTATTTCCGCCACTTCGTGCTGCCCGTGCGTGTCAACAACGAACGTCTCGACGACTTCCGGTCGACCTGCTATGAGGAGCTGAAGAAGCGCGTCAGCGGGATGACCATGGCAGAGGCCATACTCGAGATAAACCACTGGTGTCACGAACACGTCACCTACCTGCCCAGCGACGGCCGCACGTCGTCGCCCTTGGCCACTATGCGCACCTCCAACGGACGTTGCGGCGAGGAGTCGACATTCACCGTCTCAGCACTGCGTGCCGTGGGCATCCCTGCCCGCCAGGTTTACACGCCACGGTGGGCACATACCGACGACAACCACGCCTGGGTGGAGGCATGGGCAGACGGTCAGTGGTACTTCCTCGGTGCCTGCGAGCCCGAGCCGGTGCTCAACCTCGCATGGTTCAACAGCGCCGCCAGCCGTGCCCTGCTGATGCACACACGCGTCTTCGGCCGCTACAACGGTCCGGAGGAGAAGATGCTCGAGAGCGACACCTTCACCGAGATAAACCTCATCGACAACTATGCCAAGACGGCACGCATAGACTTCCACATCGTCAATGCCGACGGCACGCCTGCCGCCGGTGCACGCATCGACTTCATGATCTACAACTATGCCGAGTTCAACCCCGTGGTGACGAAGTATGCCGACGCGTCGGGCAACGCATTCCTGACAGCCGGCATGGGCGACATGATGGTGTGGGCATCGCTCGACGGCAACTACGGCTATGCCAAGGCCTCGTTCGGCACCGACAGTGAGTTGACCGTCACACTGGGTCGCAACGCCACTACCGACGCCGCGCAGCAGGCGTTCGCTGTCGAGGACATCGACATCGTGCCTCCCACTGAGGACTATACGGTACCTGCCGTCACCGACGAGCAACGTGCCGCCAACACAGCGCGCTTCGCTGCCGAGGACGCCATCCGTCAGGCATACATGGACACGTTCCTCGACGATGCCGAAGCCGACGTCACAGTACGTTCCGCCAAGCTCCCTGCCGCCGCTGCCACATACCTCGTCAAGGCGCGTGGCAACTGGCGGACCATCCTGCAGTTCCTCAGCAAGAATGCCGCCGATGACAATGGCGACATGTTGCGCCTGCTGGCTTCGCTCAGCGACAAGGACCTGCGCGACGTGTCTATGAATGTGCTCGACGACAACTACGACGACCGCCAGGGCACCGTGCTGGCTCCGCGCGTCGAGACCGAGGAGCTTGTGCCCTACAAGCACTTCCTGCGCAGCCACATTCCTGCAGCTCTGGCAGATGAGTTCCGTGCCGATCCCGAGGCTCTGGTGCGCTGGTGTCAGGACAGCCTGACGTTGGTCAGCGGACCTTATAGCGAGCGCGTGGTCATGTCGGCACGCGGCGTATGGCTGTCGCGTGTTGCCGATGCACGTTCGCGTGCCGTCTTCTTCGTCAGCGTGCTACGCAGCCTCGGCGTCGAGGCACAGCGCGACGGCGTGACGGGCAAGGTGCAGTATATGAAGAATGGTCGCTGGAGCGATGTCGACTTCGACGCCCGCCAGCAGTCCACAGCCCCCACAGGCAAGCTGCTGCTTGGCTACAAGCCCAACGCCGACCTTGCCGACCCTGAATACTACACCCACTTCACCATCAGCCGCATCAGTGGCGGCGTCACCTCACTGCTCAGCTTCGATGCCGGACAGGTCGACATGGGTGGCGGCGTCAGCTGGAGCAGCGTGTTCCGCCGTGGCGTGACGCTCGATGCAGGCACGTACCTGCTCGTCACGGGCCGCCGCATGGCGAGTGGCAAGGTGCTGGCAACCTCGCAGGTGTTCAACATCACCGAGGGACAGACCACACGCCTGACGTTGCCGATGCGCAGCATCAGCGACGACGTGGCAGTGATAGGATCGTTCAATTCGGAATCGCTGTTCAGCATGCAGCCCGACGGCAACCGCGTCAGCATACTCTCGCAGACCGGACGCGGATACTTCGCTGTCGGCATACTTGGCGTGGGACAGGAGCCGACGAACCATGTCATGCGCGACATCGCACGACTTGCCGACCGCTTTGAGGGGTGGGGCAGGAAGATGATCCTCCTCTTCACCGACGAGGCACAGATGAGCAGCTTCCATGCCTCCGACTACGGACAACTGCCCGCAAACATAGTCTATGGTATCGATACCGACGGCAGTGTGCGCCGGCAGATTGAGGAAGGGATGCACATCGACGCTGGCAAGGGACAGCTGCCGCTAATGGTCATTGCCGACAGCTTCAACCGTGTGGTGTTCTTCTCGCAGGGCTACACCATCGGCATTGGCGAGCAGATGATGCAGTGCATCAGCAAGCTCTGAACCTTCAGAACGTCGAAATGTGGAAACCGGCACTGCTGAGTGCGTCCCAGTAGGCAGGGTAGGACTTGCTGACCACCTGTGGATTGGCAATCCTTATGCCTGAGGGCAGGCGCAATGCCGCCGGAGCGAATGCCATCGCCATGCGGTGGTCCTCGTAGGTCTTAATCACGGGCTGGGATGCCGGCGCACAGCGTGTGCCGTCCCACAGCAGCGTGTCGTCGCCCTCGGTGCGCAGCACGTAGCCCAGCTTCTGCAGCTCTGCCGTGAGTGCCGCCATGCGGTCGGTCTCCTTTATGCGCAGGCTCTGCAGTCCGCCGAAGCGGAACCTCACGCCCATCAGGCAGCATGTCACGACGAACGTCTGTGCCAGGTCGGGCATGTCAACAAGGTTGGCATCGAGCATGTCCGTCGCCATCCTGCCACCGCTGACCACGACACTGCCGTCGGCACAGAACTCCGTCTCCACGCCAAGCTTACGGAACAGATCCGCACCACGACTGTCGCCCTGTCCGCTGTCGGCGAAGAGTCCTTTCAGACTGACACGTCCGCCGGAGAGTGCCGCCGCCTCATACCAGTAGCTCGCTGCGCTCCAGTCGTTCTCCACGGTGCAGGGCACGTCACGGTATCCGCCGCCATCGACGTGTAGGCTGTCCGTCGCTGTCCAGTCTGCCGTCGCACCATAGTGGCGCATCAGCCGCAGCGTCAGGTCTATGTATGGCCGTGAGACCATGCTCCCCGTCAGTCGCAGGTCCAGTCCGCCGTCCAGCACCGGCGCTATCATGAGCAGTGCCGAGATGTACTGCGAGCTCACGCTCCCGGGTATCGACAGTGGCATTGCCGACAGCCTCCTGCCGCGTATGCGCAGTGGTGGAAATCCTTCCTCGCCAACATAGCTGATGTCTGCTCCGAGCTGTCGCAGTGCATCCACAAGAATCGCTATCGGCCTGTGGCGCATGCGCTCCGTGCCTGTCATGATGTGCTCCTCACCGTCGCAGGTGCTGAAGTATGCCGTCAGGAAGCGCATGGCAGTGCCTGCCGCCATGATGTCGACCACTTGCGGACGACCGGCGAGTGCTGCCGTCATCACGCGTGTGTCGTCGCAGTCGGACAGGTTCTCGGGCATGTGCGTCCCTCCTGCCAGTGCGTGCAGAATCAGTGCGCGGTTGCTGATGCTCTTCGATGCCGGCAGTGCCGGAACGGCGTCGAGCACCTCGGGAGCCGTTATGGTATATGTGTTCTCTGTCATTGTCCTTCATGTTACTATCAATGGCGAAAGTAGCAAAAAACCGGACACGCAGCCGCACTACGCCACCTAAAGGTTAAAAGTTTGCGCTGGAGCAGAAAAATCAGGCGAAATGTTTCGTAGTTTGTAAACAAGTCACAACCTTTGTATCGACGAGAAAGGGGCTCAAAGTAGAACATTAATGGGGATAAGGTCCGAACGATTCTCTTGGTACCTGCGATGTCGGTGTTGGATGCGTGGTATCGGGGTTAGCCAGTCCTCTATGTAAGTACCTCTCCGAGGCACGATTGGTGTGATCGCGTTATCCCCAGACTGCGGTCGCTGCGCTCCCTTAGTCAGGGGTTACCCGTTAGTGTACCTCTTCGAGGCACCACGACCTATAGCGTAAACTTATTCTTCCATAAAAGTTTGCTGGTTCGGATACTATTTGTATCTTTGCAGCACCAGAACCCGCCAAGCCTCTCAACGATGCTCAAATGTGCGGGTCGTTTTTTTTTATACCTATTCATGAACCAGAAGACTTCCTACACAAAAGCATATCAAAACGCTTCGGCTCTTGTGCAACTGTTGTTGTCAAGAGGTTTGCAGATAGATGATACGATGAAAGCCGAGCTATACTTGAAGACGATAAGTTATTATCGTCTTTCTGCTTATATGCATCCTTTACTTTCGCAGCCCAAGTCCGCCAATCATTTCAAACCTGGTTCTACATTCCAGCAAGTGATGAAGCTTTACCGCTTCGACAAGAAACTGCGACTTTTGGTATTCAACGAGATTGAAAAGATAGAAATTGCTGTGCGTACGGCAATCATTGATGAATGTTCTGTAGTATTTGGCACACCGTTCTGGATGACTGACTGCTCATTCTATGTAGATGTATCAAAATTTCAGAAGACTTTAGCTTTGATAGACGTTGAAATGAAAAAGTCGCGTGAGGATTTCATCGTTCATTTTTTGGAAACATACACTGATGCTTATCCACCAGCGTGGATTCTCTCTGAAATATTGCCGCTGGGTACAATTACCAATATCTTTACCAATCTTCGAAATAAGCAGGTGAAGAAACGTGTGGCGCAAAGGTTTGGCTTGCAGCCTCCTGTATTTAATTCTTGGATGACTGTTATTACCTTGACTCGAAATTGTTGTTGTCATCATGCACGTATGTGGAACAAACGGAACACTATCACGCCCATGCCGCCAAGAAAGCTGTCGAATCCGTGGATAACATTGTCGACCGATTCCTTGCGCGTCTACTATGACTTGTGCATCATCAAGTATTTCCTCAACATCATATCACCGGGCAATGACATGCATGGCAAACTGAAGAGTCTATTGTCCCAATTCCCTATGGTAGACATCGTTGCCATGGGCTTTCCGGAGCAATGGGAAACAGAACTGCTTTGGCAATAGTCTCAATGAACCACATATCTTCCACTAAAAGTTAGTTGCCCCGGATGCTATTTGTGTCTTTTGCAGCACCAGAACCCGCCAAGCCTCTCAACGATGCTCAAATGTGCGGGTTGTTTTTTATAGCCAGCTCCGTTGTTTTTCCGCTGACATATACAAGCCTATTCCAAAGCGTTTAAAATCTGTTCAATAA
>CAYXLA010000133.1:0-5691 GCA_964465765.1 uncultured Bacteroidaceae bacterium
TGAGGTATCGTGAGTGTATCTACGCTATAGGACGTGGTGCCTCGAAGAGGTACACGCGCCACAGGACGCGACTTATCCCCACCTATTTTCTACTTAGCCATGTAGACAGCAAAAAAGGACATTAATGTCTAGGGGCAAGATGATTAATGTCTAAGGCCATCACGTTTAATGTCTAAGGGCCGAGACATTAATGTCCCTAAAAGTTGCCGCTTGTACGTCAGGATTTGTGCCTATATATCCCCACGACTTTACTACTGACCCCTTTATAGTCCGCTGATTCTTTTATTGTCCGCGGAATTTAGACGGAACTTAAACGGCCTTGGTGCCTTCGGCACCCGCGTTGACTGATTCCCTATAGCAGGATTGCGTAGCACATAAAACGTACTACGTTTTAGCCTCCGTCTGGGTTCAGTTTAAGTTCCGCGGACTATAAAAGAGTGATTAACGATTATTCGTTGGAAAAAGTGTAACGGTTCGCACATTATTCGTTGGAAAAAGTGTAACGGTTCGCACATTATTCGTTGGGAAAAGTGTAATCTCGCCCTTGGAATCAATTGCAGGCGACATGCTTAAAAGGAAAATAGAGACATATCTGGCTGAGTGGAAACGGAGGGAAGGCAGAAAGCCTCTCGTTATAAGGGGCATCCGACAGTGCGGGAAGACTTACATCGTGCGGAAGTTTGCAACGGAGAACTACGAGAGCGTGGTCTACATGAACTTCATTCTCGAGCCGGACAAGAAGTCCGCCTTCACGGGCAACATCGACGTAGACACCATAGTCCTCAACCTCTCCGCCCTGATTCAGGGCAGCCGTTTCGTAGAAGGGAGAACCTGCATCATCCTCGACGAGATTCAGGAATGCAAGGAGGCACAGACAGCCCTGAAGTCGTTCCACGTGGACGGACGCTTCGACGTCATTGCCACGGGGTTGCTCCTGGGGGTGAAGGGCTACGGCAGCAGGAGGAGGAAGAAAGACCGCGAGGAGGAGAAGGGACAGGATTCCGTCCCCGTGGGATATGAGACAGTGATGGACATGTACCCGCTGGACTTCGAGGAGTTTCTGTGGGCAAACGGGGTCAACGACACAGTAATCGACGCCGTCAGATTGTGCTTCAGCGACGAGAAGGCTGTCCCCGACGGAATCCACAAGACGATGATGGAGCTGCTGTACAGGTATGTCATCGTGGGTGGACTGCCGGAGGTGGTGAATTGCTTCCTTGAGACCAAGAACATAGAACTGATCTACCGCACGCAGCGCGACCTGGTGAACGGTTACGAAGAGGACATGCTGAAGTATGCCGACGATGCCGACAAGCCCAACATCCGCGAATGCTTCGAATCGATTCCGCAACAGCTGGCGAAGGAGAACAAGAAGTTCCAGTACTCCATGGTGAAGAAGGGAGGACGGTCGTCGCAATTCACCGGCAGCATACAGTGGCTGGAGGATGCAGGGATAGTCCGCCGATGCTACAACACGCAGATCACCGAACTGCCGCTTGACGGCAACGCCGTGAAAGACTGCTTCAAGCTGTACACCACCGACATCGGCATACTCATGGCGATGCTCGACTATGGCACTCAGGCGGACATACTGCGAGGCAATCTGCTGGGCTACAAGGGCGCAATCTTCGAGAACCTGATGGCAGATTTCCTGTGCAAGTCGGGTCAGAAGCTGTACTATTTCCACAAGGACAGCGGCTTGGAGCTGGATTTCCTGGTGAGGATGAAGGGCGAATGCGTGGTGCTTGAGGTAAAGGCAAACTCCAGTAAGGCAAAAATTCTTGCCACGGTGCTGAAGAACCGCGACGTCTATCACGTCAGGAATGCCATAAAGTTGGGGCAATACAACGTGGGGCGCGATGACAACATTCTGACCATCCCGCTGTACATGGGATTCCTCGTCGGCGAGAAGCTGACGGACGTCGCCATTCCCGACGTGGACTGGGGCAGCATTGGCTGATTGACGCCTCACACCTCGTCAGCCGAAGCAGATGCCGATTTGGCGTCCTTGCAGGAGCAGGTCGTTGGTGGTGGGTACGCGCTTGACCTTGCCGGCGATGTCCTTGATGGGCACGGAGCAGATCTTGCCGCCCTGCAGTGCCACCATGCGGCCGAAGCGGCGATGGGCGATGAGCTCCACGGCATGACAGCCGAGGCGCGTGGCGAGATTGCGGTCGAGCGGCGTGGGCGTGCCGCCACGCTGTATGTAGCCCAGGACGGTCTGGCGCGTCTCGATGCCTGTCTCGTACTCGATCTCCTCGGCAATGAACTCGCCGGCACGCTTGCGGCTGTTGCTGACGGGTATGCCTTCGGCGACGACGACGACGGACGAGGGACGGCCACGACGGAAGCGGTCGAGCAGGGCGTCGCCGACGACGCTGATGTCGTAGGGGTGCTCGGGGAGGAGGATGACGTCGGCAGCACCCGCCATGCCGGAGTGGAGTGCTATCCAGCCGGTCTGTGCGCCCATGACCTCGATGACCATGACGCGCTTGTGGGAGCTGGCTGTGCAGTTGAGGCGGTCGATGGCGTCGGTGGCGATGGTGACTGCCGAGTCGAAGCCGAAGCTGAGGTCGGTGGCGGGGATGTCGTTGTCGATGGTCTTGGGGAAGCAGACGACGTCGATGCCCATGTCGACCATCTTGGCTGCCGTCTCTAGGGTGCCGTTGCCGCCGATGCAGACGATGGCGTCGAGCTGCAGGTCGCGTATGTTCTGGAGCATGAGTGCGGGCTTGTCGGTGTCGGGCATGATGCCTCCCTTCTTGAAGGGCTTCTCGCGCGAGGTGCCGAGGATGGCTCCGCCGAGGCTGAGGAGGCCGGAGAGCTCCTGATCATGGATGACTTCGGTCTCGCGGGTGAGCAGTCCCATGAAGCCGCTCTGGATGCCCATCACTTCCATGCCGTGGGCGGCGGCAGACTTGCAGATGCTCCAGATGGCTGCGTTTATGCCTGGGCAGTCACCGCCGGATATCAATACGCCGATTCTCATGAGCCAAACAGTTTTAAGCGTGAATGTTATCAAATAACGAAGCGGCGCATGCAAACGGCTGACGCAGCTTCCAAGCCGTAAAGGTAAGGCGAAAAGCCGACAGCACGGCACCATGAGGGGCAAAAAAGATGGGACGGCACTTGCCGCGTGGCCAAGTTGCACTATCTTTGCAGAAGATAGGTTGCGGCCCAGCCGCGTCTCAAGCGAGCTTGACTGGCGCTGGACTTGCACTATCGTGAAGACTAAACAAAAACAAGAGATTTTTCTACACTATACAGAGAGAGAGACATGAGTTTTACTTCATTACTCGATAAAGCATATTTCACTCCACGCTATCACCGCATAGAGCGGTATGCAGACCACTCTGCCGAGATTCAGGAGGGCGTGCTCAGGCGGCTGTTGACGATGGCTGCCGGCACGGAGTGGGGACGGAAACACGACTTTGCCTCGATTAAGACCTACGACGAGTTTCGCCGCCGTCTGCCGGTGCAGACCTACGAGGAGGTGAAGGGATACATAGACCGCATCCGCCACGGCGAGCAGAACCTGATTTGGCCGAGCCAAATAAGATGGTTTGCCAAGTCGAGCGGAACGACCAACGACAAGAGCAAGTTCATACCCGTAAGCCGCGAGTCGATACACGACACGCACTATCAGGGCGGCATCGATGCCGTGGCGCTCTATCTGCACATGAACCCGCAGAGCCGCTTCTTCAGCGGCAAGGGACTGATTCTGGGCGGCAGCCACAGCCCTAACCTGAACACGCAGAACACGCTGGTGGGCGACCTTTCGGCAATACTGATAGAGAACCTCAACCCGTTTGCAGCGTTCCTGCGCGTGCCGAGCAAGGAGATTGCACTGATGGAGCACTTCGAGCCCAAGGTGGAGCGGATTGCCGACTACACCATAGGCAAGAACGTGACGAGCCTGTCGGGCGTGCCGTCGTGGATGCTGGTATTGATAAAGCGCATCATGGAGAAGACGGGCAAGAACACGCTGGACGACGTGTGGCCCAACCTGGAGGTGTTCTTCCACGGTGGCGTGGCGTTTACGCCCTATCGCGACCAGTACAAGCAGATCATTCACCTGCCGAACATGCACTACGTGGAGACCTACAACGCCTCGGAGGGATACTTCGGCACACAGAGCACGCTGGACGACGAGTCGATGCTGATGATGATAGACTACGGCATCTTCTACGAGTTCATCCCGCTGGAGGACGTCGGCAAGGACAACCCGAAGGTGCTGTGCCTGGAGGAGGTGGAAACGGGCAAGAACTATGCCATCGTCATCACCACGTCGGCAGGACTGTGGCGCTACATGATTGGCGACACGGTGCGCTTCACGTCGAAGCATCCGTACAAGTTCGTCATCACCGGACGCACGAAGCACTTCATAAACGCCTTCGGCGAGGAGCTGATTGTCGACAATGCCGAGAAAGGACTGGACAAGGCTTGCGCCACCACGGGTGCACAGATTACGGACTACACGGCAGCGCCGGTCTTCATGGACGCACGCGCCAAATGCCGCCACCAGTGGCTCATTGAGTTTGCCAAGGAGCCGGACGACATGGAGAAGTTCACACGCACGCTCGACGCCACGCTGAAGGAGATAAACTCCGACTACGAGGCAAAGCGGCAGAACGACCTGGCACTGCAGATGCCGGAGATTGTCGTGGCACGACAGAACCTGTTTCACGACTGGCTCGACGGCAAGAACAAGCTGGGCGGACAGCACAAGATTCCACGCCTCAGCAACGACCGCAAGTATATGGACGAGATGCTGGAGCTGAACAAACAATAAACAACACAAGGGTCTAAAAGCCCCCACCGAAAAAAACCACATGCTATTATGGAACACAAACTGGTGATCTACAACACTGAGAGCAGGAGAAAAGAACAGTTCGTGCCGCTGCACGAGCCATTTGTGGGAATGTATGTCTGCGGACCGACGGTCTACGGTGATCCGCATCTGGGACATGCGCGTCCGGCAATCACGTTCGACATCCTGTTCCGCCACCTCAAGTTCTTGGGCTACAAGGTGCGGTACGTCAGAAACATCACCGACGTGGGCCATCTGGAGCACGACGCCGACGAAGGCGAGGACAAGATTGCCAAGAAGGCACGCCTGGAGCAGCTGGAACCGATGGAGGTGGCACAATACTACACCAACCGCTTCCACAGCGCCATGGACGCACTGAACGTGCTGCCGCCAAGCATCGAGCCGCATGCGTCGGGACACATCATAGAGCAGGAGGAGCTGGTGAAGAGCATCCTCGACAACGGATATGCCTACATCAGCAACGGCTCGGTCTACTTCGACGTGCCGAAATATAACGAGACACACCACTACGGCAAGCTGTCGGGACGCAACCTGACGGACGTGATAAACACGTCGCGCGAGCTGGACGGACAGGAGGAGAAGCACAACCCCGTGGACTTCGCCCTCTGGAAGAAGGCGCAACCGGAACACATCATGCGCTGGCCTTCGCCGTGGAGCGACGGCTTCCCGGGCTGGCACTGCGAGTGCACGGCAATGGGCAGAAAGTATCTGGGCAATCACTTCGACATCCACGGCGGCGGCATGGACCTGATATTCCCGCACCACGAGTGCGAGATTGCACAGGCGGTGGCTTCGCAGGGCGACGAGATGGTGCACTACTGGATGCACAACAACATGATCACCATCAACGGACAGAAGAT
>CAYXLA010000134.1:0-3207 GCA_964465765.1 uncultured Bacteroidaceae bacterium
ATATATAAGGAGTGCTTCACGGAGGTAAGGAAGAGGAACATTCTGGATGATGGGAATGACTGAGGATAGAGACAGAAGACAAGATAAGGGTGGCGACAACGAGTTTGTACGTCGTGTGGCAGAGGAGAAGTATAAGTACGGCTTCACCACCGACGTCCATACCGACGTGATAGACAAAGGACTGAATGAGGATGTGGTGCGTCTTATCTCTGAGAAGAAGGGCGAACCCGACTGGCTTCTTGACTTCAGACTGAAGGCTTTCCGCTACTGGCAGCAGCATGAGATGCCTCACTGGGCACATCTGCGCATTCCAGATATAGACTATCAGTCGATATCCTACTATGCCGACCCGACAGCCAAAGCCAAGGAGAACAATAACAAAGAGCTCGACCCAGAGCTGGTTAAGACATTCGACAAGCTTGGCATCCCATTGGAAGAACGCATGGCACTTGGCGGTATGGCTGTAGATGCCGTGATGGATTCGGTATCTGTGAAGACGACATTCAAGGACACGCTGATAGAGAAAGGCATAATATTCTGCTCAATCAGTGAGGCTGTCCGCGAACATCCCGACCTCGTGCACCAGTATCTTGGCACGGTGGTCCCGTATCAGGACAACTTCTTCGCAGCACTCAACTCGGCAGTGTTCTCCGACGGTTCATTCGTCTACATCCCTAAAGGAGTGCGCTGCCCTATGGAGCTTTCGACATACTTCCGCATCAATGCACGCAATACAGGACAGTTTGAACGCACGCTGATAGTAGCCGACGACGATGCCTACGTGTCTTATCTCGAAGGCTGTACGGCACCGATGCGTGATGAGAACCAACTGCATGCAGCCATTGTGGAGATCGTAGTCAACAACCGTGCCGAAGTGAAATACAGCACTGTGCAGAACTGGTATCCCGGTGATGCTGAAGGTAAGGGTGGTGTCTATAACTTCGTTACCAAGCGTGGCCATTGTCGTGGAGTAGACAGTAAGCTGTCGTGGACACAGGTTGAGACAGGCTCTGCCATTACCTGGAAATATCCATCGTGTGTGCTCTCTGGCGACAACTCGTCGGCTGAGTTCTACAGTGTAGCTGTCACCAACAACTATCAGCAGGCAGACACCGGAACGAAGATGATTCATCTTGGCAAGAACACCAAGAGCACCATAGTCAGTAAGGGAATATCGGCAGGTCGCAGTGAGAACTCCTATCGTGGACTTGTGCGTGTGGCTCCTACTGCCGACAATGCACGCAACTACAGTCAGTGCGACTCACTGCTGCTGGGCGACAAGTGCGGTGCACACACATTCCCATACATGGACATACACAACGAGACTGCAGTGGTGGAGCACGAAGCCACTACCAGCAAGATAAACGAAGAGCAGATATTCTACTGCAATCAGCGTGGCATACCGACCGAGGATGCCGTGGCATTGATTGTCAACGGATATGCCAAGCAGGTACTGAACAAGCTCCCTATGGAGTTTGCCGTAGAGGCACAGAAGCTGCTGTCGGTGTCGCTTGAAGGAAGCGTGGGATAGACTGATTTCGAAGAAGAAACATATAGCACAAACGAACGAAACGAGGATAAGAGCCATGATGTTAGATATAAAGGACCTGCACGCCAACGTGGCAGGCAAGGAAATACTGAGAGGAATAAACCTGCAGATAAATGCCGGTGAGGTGCATGCCATAATGGGACCTAACGGTTCGGGCAAGAGTACGTTGGCATCGGTGCTTGCCGGCAATCCCGCCTATGAGGTCACGCATGGCAGCGTCACCTTCAATGGCAGAGACCTTCTGAGCATGACTCCTGAGGACCGCAGTCATGAGGGATTGTTCCTCAGTTTTCAGTATCCCGTCGAGATACCAGGCGTAAGCATGACCAACTTCATGCGTACGGCTGTCAACGAGAAGCGCAAGTATCTCCATCTGCCTGCACTCAGTGCCAGTGAGTTCCTGAAGCTGATGCGACAGAAACGTAGTGTGGTGGAGCTGGATAGCAAGTTGGCAAACCGTTCGGTCAATGAAGGCTTCTCCGGTGGTGAGAAGAAGCGCAACGAGATATTCCAGATGGCAATGCTCGAGCCTTGTCTCAGCATCCTCGACGAGACCGATTCCGGTCTTGACATAGATGCACTGCGCATCGTGGCAGATGGTGTGAACAAGCTCAAGACACCAGAGAATGCCTGCATCGTCATCACACACTACCAACGTCTGCTGGACTATATCAAGCCCGACATCGTGCACGTGCTCTACAAGGGACGCATAGTCAAGACCGAAGGTCCTGAACTGGCTCTTGAACTGGAGAAGAGAGGATACGACTGGATTAAGGAAGAAGTAGGGGAGTGACGTAAGCCATGAGTGCGGAGCAACAATACATAGATTTGTACGAAGCCAACGGACAGCTCGTTTGTGGTCACAGCACTGACATCATGAATGCTGTGCGACGCAGTGCGTTCGATGACTTTGTGCGTCAGGGATTCCCTACACGTAAGAATGAGAGATACAAGTACACCGATCTGTCGAAGCTGTTCGAGTATAACTATGGCATCGACCTCGGCCGTCGTATGGATGCTGCTGTGGTCTCTGGCTTCAATCCCTATGAGGTGTTCAAGTGTGATGTTCCCGATATGCACACCTCGACCTTCTTCGTGGCAAACGACAAGCTATGCCATAACAAAGGCACGGAGGATGTCGACAGTCTGGCATCGCAAGGCGTGATTGTCGATAGTCTGACGGCAGCTGCTGTACGCTATCCCGACATCATATCGCGCTGCTATGGCAAGCTGGCAGATACCTCGGCAGACGGCATCACTGCTTTCAACACAGCCTTTGCACAGGATGGCGTGTTCATCTATGTGCCGCAGGGCGTTGTCGTTGACAGACCGCTACAGCTCATTAACATACTCAAGTCGAGTGTCGACCTGCTCGTCAACCGACGTGTTCTGATTGTCGTGGAGCCGCATGCACAGCTGCGCTTGCTTGCCTGTGACCATACCAGCGACAATGCTCGCTTCCTGTCCACACAGGTCATCGAAGCCTATGTAGGTGAGGGTGCATCGTTCGACTTCTACGAACTTGAGGAGAACAGCACTGCAACAGTACGCATCAGTAACCTATATCTCGACCAACAGGCATCGAGCAATGTACTGCTCAATGGCATGACTCTCAATAATGGTACGACGCGTAACATGACGCGTGTATCCCTGTCGGG
>CAYXLA010000134.1:3307-5648 GCA_964465765.1 uncultured Bacteroidaceae bacterium
ATGTACACGCAGCCACAGCTTGAAATCTATAACGATGACGTTCGTTGCAACCACGGAGCAGCCGTCGGACAGCTCGACGAGAGTGCACTGTTCTATATGCAGCAACGTGGCATCCCACTCAAGGAAGCACGTCTGTTGCTGATGTTTGCCTTTGTGGGCGAGATTGCAGATGCCATACGCATCGATGCCTTGAAGGAACGTCTGCACTACTTGATAGAGAAGCGATTCCGCGGAGAGCTTAACAGTGGCTGTCGCGGATGCGAAATATGCAAACGATAAAACAGGGAGACTGCTTATGTCGGAGACAACAGAATTCAACGCACAGAGCTATAGGAAGGACTTCCCAATACTTGACGTGCAGGTGCATGGCAAGCCGCTGGTCTATCTGGACAATGCTGCCACCACACAGAAACCCCGTCAGGTGGTAGAGGCGATAGAGCGCACCTACTATGAGGTTAATTCGAATGTCCACCGTGGTGTGCACAGTCTCTCGCAGCAATCTACCGAGCTGCTCGAGCAAAGCCGTGAGAAGGTGCGTGCCTTCATTGGTGCAGGCAAGACAAGCGAAATCATCTTCACGCGCGGCACCACTGAGAGCATCAATCTCGTGGCATCGTCCTTCAGCGAAGCGTTCATGCAGCCTGGCGATGAGGTCATTGTCAGCACCATGGAGCACCACAGCAACATCGTGCCTTGGCAGTTGCAGGCTACGAAGAAAGGCATTGTGGTAAAGGTCATCCCCATGAACGATGCAGGAGAGCTGCTGCTCGACGAGTATGAGAAGCTCTTCACTCCGCGTACCAAGCTCGTGAGCGTCGTTCATGTCTCCAATGTACTCGGCACAGTCAATCCTGTAAAACAAATCATTGCTACGGCTCATGCCCATGGCGTGCCGGTGTTGATAGACGGTGCACAGTCTGTACCCCACTTCGCCGTCAACGTCTGCGACCTTGATGCCGATTTCTTCTGCTTCTCCGGCCATAAGGTCTACGGACCTACGGGCATCGGTGTGCTCTATGGCAAAGAGAAGTGGCTCGACCGTATGCCACCCTATCAAGGTGGTGGAGAGATGATAGGACACGTCTCGTTCAGCGGCACAACCTTCAACGAACTGCCGTATAAGTTCGAAGCAGGCACACCCAATTACGTAGGTTCCATAGCTCTCGGGGCTGCAATAGACTATGTCTCAGCCATCGGAATGGACCGTATTGGTGCCTATGAGGCAGACCTCACAGCCTATGCCTGCCAGCGACTTGAAGGCATAGAGGGGATGCACATCTTCGGACAGGCACGCCAACGAGGCAGCGTAGTCTCGTTCCTCGACCGTAACATCCATCATTTTGATATGGGTACGTTGCTCGACCATCTCGGCGTAGCCGTACGCACAGGCCATCATTGTGCACAGCCTCTCATGGAACGTCTTGGCATAGAAGGTACTGTCAGGGCATCATTCGCACTCTACAACACCAAGGAAGAGATAGACATCCTTGCCGACTCCGTGGAGCGTGTCAGTCGTATGTTCAGATAAGGAACACACCATGCACATCACTATAGACAAGTGGGCAGAGGCGGATCGTCCGCGAGAGAAGATGATGCGTTTAGGTGCATCGGCTCTCAGCGATGCCGAGCTACTTGCCATACTCATCGGTTCAGGCACGGAAGGTGATAATGCCGTCGAGCTGATGCAGAAGGTTTGTGCCGGCAGCAACAATAGCCTTAGTGCACTTGGCAAGTGGAGCCTCAATGACTTCCTTGCATACAAAGGACTGGGCAGAGCCAAGAGTCTAAAGATAATGGCAGCCCTCGAACTGGGCAGACGTCGCAGTCAGGAGCGCCCACTTGAGAGGGCACGTGTGCTCTGCTCGAAAGACATCTACGAGTTGTTCCATGGTCCGCTCTGCGATGAACCTGTCGAGGAGTTCTGGCTCCTGCTGCTCAACCAGGCATCGAAGGTTATAGACCGTGTCCGCATCAGCCGTGGTGGAATAGACCAGACGGCTGTCGACGTGCGCCTCATCTTGCGCGAGGCACTGCTGCGCAATGCCACGCAGATAGCAGTAGTGCACAACCACCCGTCGGGTAATGTGCGTCCCAGCAATGATGACAAGCTGCTGACGCAGAACATACGCAAGGCTGCCGAAGTCATGCGCATCCATCTTATTGACCACGTCATCGTGGCCGACGGAGCCTACTTCAGCTTCAACGACGAGGGACTGCTCTAACCCTCGTGTCATAACTTCTCCAGACAGACATATATAGGTCTCGGCTCAAAGGTATAAACCTTTTGGCCAAGACGTACGAACCTTTTGGCCCAAGGGTATATACCTTTTGGCGCAAAGGA
>CAYXLA010000135.1:0-5547 GCA_964465765.1 uncultured Bacteroidaceae bacterium
TGTGAATGCTCATATCGAACGATGTGAGAGGACTTTGGTTAACTCTTCGAACGATATCTATTAGATTCTGAGGGCTTTACAGTTACTATCGCGTACGACTTCGTCCGGCAGGCAAGAACGCATACTGCTATTGTGCTCTTATCCCCACCGCCTTTCGCCGCTATCAGAGGTTGGCTCCGTCGAGCAACTCCATATATAGATGTATGGCTTGCTCCAGCTCGCTCAGGCAGATGTATTCGTCGGCTGTATGACTGCGACTGCTCTGTCCGGGACCGAGCTTCATAGAGGGGAAGGGCATCAGAGCCTGGTCCGACAGCGTGGGAGAGCCGAAGGGCACGCATCCCAGTGCCTTTGCCCGCTTCAGCAGAGGACTGTCGGCAGGGGTCATAGATGAGTTGAGGCGGAAGGAACGTGCGGTAGCTGTGGACGTGATGTGCCGGCATACCTCGTCGTAGATTTGCTGGTTGCTGTAGCACTCATTGCTCCTGATGTCGACCACGAAGGTGCAGCGGTCGGGCACCACATTGTGTTGCGTGCCGGCATTAATCATCGTGACGGTCATCTTCACCGGTCCAAGCAAGCTGCTCTGCTCAGGGAACTGGTAGGTGCTGAACCACTCTATGTCTGCCATTGCCTTATAGATGGCATTGATGCCTTCGTTTCTGGCGGCATGGCCAGACTTGCCATGTGCCTCCACATCGAGCACCATCAGTCCCTTCTCTGCCGTGGCAGGCTGCATGCCTGTGGGCTCACCTACGATGGCGAAGGCTATCGGCGGCAGCTCGGGAAGCACACTCTCGATGCCACCATGTCCCGACACCTCTTCCTCGCAGGAGCCGAGGAACACGAGGTTATAGCTCTGCGGCGTGTCTTTCAGCTTGAGGAACACCTGGAGCAGACTGACCAGTCCGCCACCGTCATCATTGCTACCCAGTCCGTAGATGCGGTCACCCTCGACAGTATGCTTGAAGGGATCGTGCTGCCAGCCGCTTACGGGCTTCACTGTGTCTATATGCGAATTGAGCAACAGCGTGGGCCGATGGCTGTCGAAGCCAGGTGCCACGCACCACACATTGTTACCTTTTCGGTGTGTCGACTGTCCATGTTCCTCCAGATAAGCCTGCAGACAGTCGGCTGCCGCCTGCTCGTCGCGACTCGTCGAGGGTATGTCTATCAGCCTCATCAGCAATTCTGCTGCCTCTGCCGCCATGCTTTGTATGTCGTATTCCATAATCGTTCTCTCCGTCTATTCCTTTTAGGTGGGGTCTATAAATTGGCTTTGCCATATAGAGCCCACCTTTAATTCGTCCTCAGAATGAAGTTTCTACCGGATTTTCTGGCATCCTTCATCGCAAAGGTATATATTTGTAGCTGCTGCAGGACAAAGAAAAGAGTGGAAATAAAATTTGGTTTCATCTGAAACCGCTACCTTTGTCGCACGAAACATAACAAACCGACTTTAGAGATACATATAGTATGGCTATTCGTCATTTATCTGAATTGGTGCGCCGCCAGACCGAGAAATATGGCGACAAGAAATCGGCCCTGAGGTATCGCGACGATGCTCTCGGCATTTGGAAGTCCATTTCATGGAAGGAGTTTGAGCAGCATATCAACGAGGTTGCCAACGCCATGGTTGTCATGGGTGTAGAGGAGGAGGAGAACGTAGGTATCTTCTCGCAGAACATGGTGGAGAGTTTCTACGTAGACTTTGCCAACTTCAGCAACCGCGCTGTCACGGTGCCGCTCTATGCCACCAGCTCTGCAGCACAGGCACAATACATCATCAACGACACAGCCATGCGACTGCTGTTTGTCGGCGAGCAGTATCAGTACGACGTCATCTTCTCATGTCTGGCACACTGCCATACGCTTCAGCACATCGTGATATACGACAAGACGGTCAAGCGCGACCCTCGCGACACCATATCTATATACTTCGATGAGTTCATCAGCAAAGGTCTGGGACTGCCTAAGAACGATATCGTGGAGGCACGCCGTGCCAAGGGTGCTCCCGAAGACCTCATGAGCATCCTCTACACCTCGGGTACTACGGGCGAACCGAAGGGTGTGATGCTGACGCACTCCAATATCATCGAGCAGTTGAGGACACATCACATGTGCCTCACGAATATGAACGACAGCGATGTGTCGCTCAACTTCCTGCCGCTGACGCACGTCTTCGAGCGCGGATGGTGCTACGTCTGCATGAACGAGGGCGTAGAGATCTGTGTCAACAAGCACCCACAGGATGTGCAGCGTGCCATGAAGGAGGTGCACCCGTCACTGATGTGCAGCGTGCCACGCTTCTGGGAGAAGGTGTATATCGGCGTGAAGGAGAAGATCGAAGAGCAGAGTCCGATGATGAAGAAGATTATGCTCGACGCCATAGCCACCGGCAAGAAGCACAACATAGACTACCTGAGCAAGGGCAAGAAGCCGCCTATGCTGCTCGACCTGAAGTATAAGCTCTACGACAAGACCATCTACTCGCTGCTGAAGCGCACCCTTGGACTGGAGAACGCCAAGTTCTTCCCAACGGCAGGAGCTGCCGTAGCCACCGAGGTGTGCGAGTTCACGCATTCGGTAGGCATATATATGATGGTGGGCTACGGACTTACCGAGTCTACTGCCACCGTCAGCAACTTCCCGCCCGACCAGTTCGTGATGGGCTCCGTAGGTCATCTCATCGACGGTCTGGAGGTTAAGATTGGCGAGAACGACGAGATACTGCTGCGCGGCAAGACCATCACAAAGGGTTACTACAAGAAACCGGAGGCTAATGCCAAGGCTTTCGATGCCGACGGATTCTTCCATACAGGCGACACCGGACGCCTTGAAGGTCGCACACTGTTCCTTAAGGAGCGCATCAAGGACCTCTTCAAGACATCAAACGGCAAGTACATCAGTCCGCAGGCCATCGAGGCAAGTCTCTCGATAGACAAGTTCATCGACCAGATAGCGGTCATCGCCGACGGACACAAGTTCGTCTCTGCACTCGTGGTACCCAACTACGGCAAGGTGAAGGAGTATGCACAGCAGAATGGCATCGAATATACCGACATGGCATCGCTGCTGACAGACAGCAGGATAAAGGCATTCTATCAGGCACGTATCGACACATTGCAGCAGCAGTATGCACACTACGAACAGATAAAGCGCTTCACACTGATGCCGCAACCGTTCAGCATGGAGAAGGGCGAGATTACAAACACACTGAAGCTGCGCCGCTCCGTAGTGGCGGAAAATTACAAGGAGGTTATTGCTAAAATGTACGAAGATTGATATCTTCGCACCAAATTAGCATTGCCGAACAGATATATGATTACAGCAGACCAACTGAAAGACATACAGCAACGCACTGAGGCGTTGGACAAATATCTCGATATTGACAGCAAGAAGATGCAGCTCGAAGAGGAGCAGCTGCGCACACAAGACCCAGACTTCTGGACAGACAAGAATGCTGCAGAGGTGCAGATGAAGAAGGTCAAAGAGCTTCAGAAGTGGGTTGACGGATATAAGGAGGTGAAGTCACTGACCGATGAGGTGCAGCTGTCGCTTGAGTTCTATAAGGACGAGATGGTCACCGAAGAGGATGTTGACGCGGCTTATGCCAAGGCTGTGGCTGCCATCGAGGCTCTCGAGATGAAGAACATGTTGCGCGATGAGGCCGACGACATGGACTGTGTGCTGAAGATAAACTCCGGTGCAGGTGGCACGGAGAGTCAGGATTGGGCAAATATGCTGATGCGTATGTATCTGCGCTATGCCGAGACCCACGGCTACAAGACTGCCATCGCCAACCTTCAAGAGGGCGATGAGGCAGGCATCAAGACATGTACCATAGAGATCCAAGGCGGTTATGCCTATGGATATCTGAAGGGAGAGAACGGTGTGCACCGACTGGTACGCGTCTCTCCATATAACGCACAAGGCAAGCGCATGACGTCGTTTGCCTCTGTCTTCGTCACTCCATTGGTCGACGACACCATCGAGGTGAAGGTAGATATGGCAAAGGTGTCGTGGGATACGTTCCGTTCAAGCGGTGCCGGTGGACAGAATGTCAATAAGGTGGAGTCGGGTGTACGACTGCGCTACCAATATAAAGACCCCTATACAGGCGAGGAAGAGGAGATTCTGGTGGAGAATACCGAGACACGCGACCAGCCTAAGAACCGTGAGAATGCCATGCGACAACTCAAGTCTATCCTCTACGACAAGGAGTTGAAGCACCAGAACGAGGAGAAGGCTAAGGTAGAAGCCGGCAAGAAGAAGATTGAATGGGGATCGCAGATACGCAGCTATGTCTTCGACGACCGCCGCGTGAAGGATCATCGCACAGGCTATCAGACAAGTGATGTCAATGGAGTGATGGACGGCGAGATCGACGGCTTCATCAAGGCATACCTCATGGAGTTTGCCGGACAGGACCAAGGAAAACTATAAAAAGGTGGGTTCTATAAATTTGCTTTGCCATATTACGAGGCTATTTTCGAGGGCAATTTGGCCGTGAGCGAAGGAGTATAGTGGGCTATACGACTGAACGAACGGACTAATTGAACCGAAAAGAGACCGCAAGATGGCAAAACGTGACCCTCATTTATTGATTAATATATTACGGTGGAAATTTATAGAACCCACCTAACATACATTTTAAATCTACATACTATGTCATCAATCGCAAGGAAAAACAAGAAGACTCTCAGAGAGAAGAAGGAGGAGAAGCAAGGCAAGCAGATACTGTTCGGCTTTGCCATTGCAGCCATCGTACTGGTGGTACTGATGTTCATGTGGTATTCGCAGCAGTAAGGAGCAATATCCGCACTGTAGAGCCACACATCCGTCGTACGCCTACCCCACTCTCCGATGCCGCAGGAAATAGAGCGCAAGTTTCTCGTCACCTCCGATGCCTATCGCAGCATGGCTACATCGAGTAGCCACATCATGCAGGGCTACATCTGTAGTGACGCAGGTCGCACTGTGCGTATCCGACTGCGCGACGAACGTGCATATATTACCATAAAAGGGCCTTCGGACAAAGCCGGACTGAGCCGCTATGAGTGGGAGAAAGAGATTCCTGCCTCCGAAGGACGTGAGCTGATGCAGCTGTGCCAGCCTGGCATAATCGACAAACGTCGCTACCTTGTGCCATGTGGCAACCATACGTTCGAGGTCGATGAGTTCTACGGTGACAACCAAGGACTGGTGGTTGCCGAGGTGGAGCTATCGGCAGAAGACGAACCTTTCGAACGTCCCCCATTCATAGGACAAGAAGTAACGGGCGACCGCCGCTACTATAACTCCCACTTGCAGCAGAATCCCTACAAGTTGTGGAGATGATGGATGTTGGATGATGCACTAATGTCGGTCAGTAGAAAAGAGGTGGGGATAAGTGGATGTGGCAAATATGTATCCGCAACCACAAGACTATGTGTTCATGGATTTTCATGTCCTTCATGTAAGTACCTCTCCGAGGCACAAGTAGATGATGACTATACTACCCCAGTCTGCGCTACGCTTAGACAGGGGTTATCCATTTAATCAACC
>CAYXLA010000136.1:0-5516 GCA_964465765.1 uncultured Bacteroidaceae bacterium
GGTTACTCGTTAGTGTACCTCTCCGAGGCACCACGTCCTCTCAATCTATACAGGATATCCGTTTATGTGATGATGCTCCAATGCGCCACACACCGAGGTTGCTTGTCATTCAAGCGTGAGCATCATGCTGTTTCCATAGGTTGTGAGCATCATGCTGTGGTGCCTCGAAGAGGTACACTAACGAGAAACCCCAGTCTAAACGCAGTGCAGACTGGGGTAAGCATCGATACCACTAACCTGTGCCTCGGAGAGGTACACGCGCTAAAGGACATGTGACAATAGTACTGCCCCATTACAGCGGCACTAAAAAAAACTGCCCACACCTTCACAGGCACGGGCAGCACAAACCACAAATACAAATACAACTAAACAAAGTTTCTTTCGTAGCCGGTACACATCATGCGGCGTGTACCAGCCCTATTCTTATCTAATTCTTTTCCTTATCAGACAATTCCTTGTGCCATCATGGCGTGAGCCACCTTCATGAAGCCGGCAACGTTTGCGCCCTTCACGTAGTTGACATAGCCATCGGGCTGAGTGCCGTACTTCGTGCACTGCTCATGGATGTTGCGCATGATGTTGTGAAGTTTCTCGTCAACCTCCTCAGCGCTCCAGCTCAGGTGCATAGCGTTCTGCGACATCTCCAAGCCAGAAGTAGCAACACCACCTGCATTGACAGCCTTGCCAGGAGCAAACAGCATCTTGTGCTCGATGAATTTGTCGATAGCTTCGGGCGTGCATCCCATGTTCGACACCTCAGCCACACACAGTGTCTTGTTGTCTATAAGCTGCTGGGCATCCTCGCCACCAAGCTCATTCTGTGTTGCGCAGCACAGAGCCACGTCAACCTTCTGTTCCCACGGCTTCTTGCCTGCATAGAACGTTGCGTTGGGATACTGCTCTACGTAAGGCTCAACAACATCGTTGCCAGAAGCACGAAGCTCGAGCATATAGTCAATCTTGTCGCCACTGATGCCATCGGGATCATATACATAACCGTCAGGACCGGATATTGTCACTACCTTAGCACCGAGCTGTGTTGCCTTCGTAACAGCACCCCAAGCCACATTGCCAAAGCCAGACACGGCAACAGTCTTGCCCTTCAGGTCAAGTCCGCGTGTAGCCATCATCTGCTTCACAAAGTACAGTGCGCCAAAGCCTGTTGCTTCAGGACGTACCAGCGAGCCGCCATATTCCAAGCCCTTGCCCGTGAACGTTCCATTGAACTCGCGTGTCAGCTTCTTGTACATGCCGAACACATATCCAATCTCGCGTGCTCCTACGCCAATGTCACCTGCAGGAACATCCATCTCTGGACCTACATGGCGCCACAGTTCAAGCATGAACGCCTGGCAGAACCTCATTATCTCAGCATCGCTCTTGCCACGCGGAGAGAAGTCGGAGCCGCCCTTGCCGCCGCCCATAGGCAACGTCGTCAAGGCATTCTTGAACGTCTGTTCGAAGCCCAAGAACTTCAAAATGGAAAGGTTTACAGATGCATGGAACCTCAAGCCGCCTTTGTACGGGCCAATGGCATTGTTGAACTGCACTCTATAACCCAGGTTGGTCTGAACCTCACCTTTATCGTCTACCCAAGTCACACGGAACGTGAAAATTCTGTCAGGCTCTACGAGTCTTTCGATGATCTTAGCCTTCTCAAACTCAGGATGCTTGTTGTATACATCCTCGATTGACATTAAGACCTCTCTGACAGCCTGCAGGTATTCTGATTCATTCGGATGCTTAGCCTCCAAACCAGACATGATCTTCTGTATATCCATAGTACAAAGTTTTTATAAGTTAATGTTGTGTCTTATCAAAGTGTCATCAAACACACTGCAAATATATGGATATTCCGAACGTGCAAAATCTTTTCGGGCAATTTTTACATTAATTAGCGTTAAATCGTCAAGATGCCATCTTCCCATACATCGTTGTTCATTCTTAACGATGCGGTAAAGGTAGCATTTTTCGGATACGCAGTGAAGCCGACAATGTTTTTTTCCTTTATTTTGCAGAACACCTATTATATATAAGGAGAAGGATACGATGCTCAGCAAGCTAAAGCTCAACCAACTATATCTGCGCGACACCCAGTTTGCCAACCTGATGACACGCAGAATCTACAACATTCTGCTTATTGCCAATCCCTACGATGCCTTCATGCTCGAGGACGACGGCCGCATAGAGGAGAAGATATTCATAGAATACGCATCACTGTCGTTGCGCTATCCGCCACGCTTCACGCAGGTCACTACCTACGACGAAGCCTTGGAACAGTTGCAGACGATGGAGTATGACCTTATTATATGTATGCCTGGCAACGGCGACAACGAGACGTTCGATGTGGCTCGTAGCTTGAAGAAGCAGTACTCGGAGATACCGATGGTCATACTGACGCCCTTCAGCCACGGCATCACACGCCGCATGGCGAACGAAGACCTCAGTGCTTTCGAGTACATATTCTGCTGGCTTGGCAACACCGACCTACTGGTATCTATCATCAAACTGCTGGAAGACAAGATGAATCTCGACCACGACGTCAAGGAGGTTGGCGTGCAGGTGATTCTGCTTGTGGAGGATGGCATCCGCTTCTACTCGTCCATCCTTCCCAACATATATAAGTTCGTGCTTCAGCAGAGTCAGGAGTTTGCCACCGAAGCCCTCAACGAACATCAGCGCACACTGCGTCTGCGTGGACGACCAAAGATTGCATTGGCTCGTACGTACGAGGAGGCTGTCAGCATCTACGACAAGTTTAAGAACAACATGCTTGGCGTAATCACCGACGTGCGCTTCCCACTATCCGAAGGAGCCGACAAGGATGGTCTGGCAGGCATCAAGCTGTGCGAGCACATACGCAAGGAAGACCCATTCGTACCGTTGATACTGCAGTCGTCGGAGTCGGAGAACGTGATGTATGCCAATAAATACCGTGCTGCCTTCATCGACAAGAGCTCGAAGAAGATGGATGTCGACCTGCGTCGCATAGTGTCGGAGAAGTTTGGCTTCGGCGATTTCATATTCCGCAATCCGCAGACACACGAGAAGATTGCCCGCGTCAAGAACCTGAAGGAGCTGCAGAACATAATCTATGCCGTGCCGGCAGAGTCGTTCCTCTACCACATCAGCCGCAACCACATAAGCCGTTGGCTCTACTCGCGTGCCATATTCCCCATTGCCGAGTTCCTGAAGCCCATCACCTGGGCGAGCCTACAGGATGTTGAGGCACACCGTAAGATTATTGCCGAGGCCATAGTCAAATATCGTCAGATGAAGAACCAAGGCGTTGTGGCAATCTTCAAGCGCGACCGCTTCGACAGCTACTCCAACTTTGCACGCATCGGCGAAGGTTCATTGGGAGGCAAGGGACGTGGCTTGGCATTCATAGACTATTTCCTGAAGCGCCATGCCGAGTTCTATGAGTTCGACAATGCCAAGGTGATGATTCCCAAGACTGTCGTGCTCTGCACCGACATCTTCGACGAGTTCATGGGCACGAACAACCTCTACCAGATTGCCTTGTCCGATGCCGACGACGACACCATACTGCGCTATTTCCTCAAGGCACGTCTGCCGGAACGGCTGATACCCGACTTCTTCACGTTCTTCGATGCCGTGAAGTCGCCAATAGCCATCAGGTCGTCGTCACTGCTCGAGGACTCCCACTACCAGCCTTTTGCCGGAGTCTACAACACATACATGATTCCCTTCCGCGACGACAAGTACGAGATGATGCGCATGCTGTCTGACGCCATCAAGGGTGTCTATGCCTCGGTCTACTTCAAGAGTTCGAAGGCATACATGCAGGCGACGAGCAACGTCATCGACCAAGAGAAGATGGCAGTGATACTGCAGGAGGTCGTGGGCTGCCAATATGGTGATGCCTACTATCCGTCGTTCTCGGGCGTGGGACGTTCGCTCAACTTCTACCCCATCGGCGATGAGAAGCCCGAAGAGGGAACAGTGAGTCTGGCTCTCGGACTGGGTAAGTATATCGTCGACGGCGGACTCACACTGCGCTTCTCGCCCTATCATCCCAACAAGATACTACAGACCAGCGAGCTCGACATGGCTCTGCGCGAGACACAGACACGCTTCTATGCCCTCGACATGTCGAATGCACAGAAGGATTTCTCTATCAACGACGGCTTCAACCTGCTGAAGCGCAGCGTCAAGGATGCAGAGAAAGACGGCTCGCTGAACTACATAGCCTCAACGTTCGACCCTTACGATCAGGTCATTCGCGACGGTCTGTACCCTGGAGGACGCAAGGTCATCACCTTCGCCAACATTCTGCAGCACGATGTGTTCCCATTGGCAAAGATCCTGCAGCTGTCGTTGAAGTACGGACAAGAGGAGATGCGACGTCCTGTAGAGATTGAGTTTGCCGGCAACCTGAGCCATGAGACCGACCCCAAGGGCTCTTTCTATCTGCTACAGATACGTCCTATAGTCGATGCCACGGCAAATCTGGAGGAAGACCTGACGCAGATTCCAGACAATGAACTGCTGTTGCGGTCGAACAACTCACTGGGTCATGGCATCATGAATGGCATACACGACGTGGTCTACGTGAAGACCGATAACTACAACGCACAGCACAACCCCGACATAGCACGCGAGATTGAGAAGATAAACAAGCGCTTCCTCGACGACAAGAAGGGATACATACTCATAGGTCCTGGACGTTGGGGCAGCAGTGACTCTTGGCTGGGAATACCCGTCAAGTGGCCACACATCAGTGCAGCACGTGTCATTGTAGAGGCTGGCCTAACGAACTATCGTGTCGACCCAAGCCAAGGCACGCACTTCTTCCAGAACCTGACATCGTTTGGCGTTGGCTACTTCACCATCAATGCCTACATGAACGATGGCATCTACGACCAGCAGACACTGAATGCCATGCCGGCTGTGGAGGAGACAGAATACCTGCGGCATGTATGCTTCGACAGTCCGCTGACAGTGAAGATGGATGGCAAGAAGAGAATAGGAGTCGTGATGTTGCCACAGTCCTGACATGAGTATGAACGACGTAAGACAGAATTCACCCCGTGCTTGGCTGCTTGCCTCGAGGCCCAAGACACTGTCGGGAGCTATCATCCCAGTGCTTCTTGGCAGTGCACTGGCATATTCCGACGGGCGCATACACGCCATGACGGCACTGCTCTGTGCACTCTTTGCATGCCTCATGCAGATTGCAGCCAACTTCGTAAACGACTGGTACGACTTCAGCAAAGGTTCCGACCGAGAAGACCGTCTGGGTCCCGAACGTGCCTGTGCACAAGGATGGATTACGCCCAAAGCGATGAAGAGAGCCGTCGGCATCGTCATCATAGTAGCGTGCATAGTGGGTCTCGCGGTACTGTTCACGGAACAAGAGGGGATGGCATGGCACGGACTGGAGCTGTTCATAGTGGGACTGCTATGCGTAGTGTTCTGCATTCTCTACACCACCTGCCTGTCCTACCTTGGCCTTGGTGACGTGCTCGTCCTGCTGTTCTTCGGCATCATAC
>CAYXLA010000137.1:0-5480 GCA_964465765.1 uncultured Bacteroidaceae bacterium
TTGCCCTCGAAAATAACCTCGCAATCTGACAAAGCCAATTTATAGAACCCACCTAGATGAATAGAGTTGAAATACGCGACCGACTGTTTCCTAACTGTCCTGTGCGCAACGTGCTGTCGCGCATCGGTGACAAATGGTCTATGCTGGTGCTCTTCACGCTGCAGCATGGCGGATGCATGAGGTTTAAGGAACTGCAGCGCAGCGTCCCCGACATATCGCAGAAGATGCTGGCGGCAACACTCAAGATGCTTGAGGCTGACGGTCTGGTGCTACGCAAGGCATATCCAGAGGTACCGCCGAGGGTAGAGTATACGTTGTCGGAAAAGGGGACCAGCCTATTGCCGCTGATAGACAATCTGCTGAACTGGGCAATTAGCAACTTCGACGACATCATTGAGTCGCGCCGCAAGTTCCTGCTGAAGGACTGACGGACGTGACGCACATAGATGGCGCAAACAGGTATATAAAAAACACAGACTGAATGAAGGAATTCGTTATATCCGAAGCAAAAGCCGAAACAGCGGTGCTTGTGGGCTTGACGACAAACCGCCAGAACGAGGCCAAGACCAATGAGTATCTTGACGAGCTGGCGTTTCTTGCCGAGACAGCAGGTGCCGTGGTCGTGAAACGCTTCACGCAGAAACTGCCACAGGCCAACTCCGTGACCTATGTCGGTGAGGGCAAGCTTCAGGAAATCAAGGAATACATTAAAATGGAGGAAGATGCCGAACGTGAGGTCGGCATGGCTATATTCGACGATGAGCTGTCGGCAAAGCAGATACGCAACATCGAGAAAGAGCTTGGCATAAAGATTCTGGACCGTACGTCGCTGATCCTCGACATCTTTGCCATGAGGGCACGCACGTCGAGTGCAAAGACGCAGGTCGAACTGGCGCAATATAAATATATGTTGCCGCGACTGCAACGACTGTGGACACACCTTGAACGACAGGGTGGTGGCTCTGGTGCTGGCGGTGGAAAGGGTAGTGTGGGACTGCGTGGTCCTGGCGAGACACAGCTTGAGATGGACCGCCGTATCATCTTGAACCGCATGGCACTGCTCAAACAACGGCTTGCCGACATAGACCGGCAGATGTCAACACAGCGCAAGAACCGTGGACGACTGATACGTGTGGCACTGGTGGGATATACCAACGTTGGTAAGTCCACACTGATGACGCTGCTCAGCAAGAGCGATGTCTTTGCCGAGAACAAGCTGTTTGCCACGCTCGACACTACAGTGCGCAAGGTGGTGATAGACAATCTGCCGTTCCTGCTGTGCGACACCGTAGGCTTCATACGCAAGCTGCCGACCGACCTTGTGGACTCATTCAAGTCAACACTCGACGAAGTGCGTGAGGCAGACCTGTTGCTTCATGTGGTGGACATCAGTCATCCCGACTTCGAGGAACAGATAGATGTGGTGAACCGCACGCTGGCTGACATCGACGCAGCAGGCAAACCCACGATGCTTGTCTTCAATAAGATCGATGCCTATCACTTCGTGCAGAAGGATGCCGACGACCTTACACCACGCACACGTGAGAACATTCCGCTCGACGAGCTGATGAACACATGGATGGCGAAGATGGAGGACAACTGCATCTTCATCTCAGCACTGGACAAGCAGAACATAGACGAACTGCGCGACGAGATGTACAAGAAGGTGCGCCAGCTGCACGTCCAGAAATATCCATACAATGACTTTTTATATCCACAGACAGAAGATGAAGACGATGGAATACAGGAATCTGACAACTGACGAGATACAGACGCTGACGGCAGCAGGATGTTCTGCCACACAGTGGAGCGACGTGACGGTAGCCACAGAAGGCTTTGATGCCAGCCGCGTGCATAACGTACGCTTCTCCGGTGAGGTGAAGATTGGTGCCTTGACAGCATCTTTCGACATGCCAGGAGGTGTGAAGCAGGAAGCCGGACTGAGCAATGCCGCACTCCATAACGTCACCATAGGCGACAACTGCTATATAAATAATGTGCACAACTACATCGCCAACTACGTGATAGGCGACGGTACCTACATAGAGAACGTCGATGCCATACTGGTGGAAGGACGTTCCACCTTCGGCAATGGCGTGGAGGTGTCCGTACTCAACGAGACTGGAGGTCGTGAGGTGATGATGACCGACAAGCTGTCGGCACAGATGGCATACTTCATGGCACTCTACCGCCACCGCCCTGCACTCATAGCACGACTGCGGGAGATAGCTCTGTACTACACCAACAAGCATGCCTCGGCTGTGGGCAGCATTGGTCACGGAGTGAAGATACAGAACTCGGGACTCATAGAGAACGTTCGCATTGGCGACTGCTGCACCATCATAGGAGCCAGCCGACTGCGCAACGGCAGCATCAACAGCAACGATGCAGCACCGGTGCATATAGGCTACAACGTGATGTGCGACGACTTCATCATCTCCAGCGGCTCTGAGCTCGACGGCGGCACAACGCTGACACGATGCTTCGTGGGGCAGGCATGCAAGCTCGAGAACGGATATTCGGCATCGGACTCACTGTTCTTCAGCAACTGTCAGGAAGCCAACGGCGAGGCTTGTGCCATCTTTGCAGGTCCGTTCACCGTGACACATCACCGCTCTACGCTGCTCATTGCCGGCATGTTCTCGTTTATGAATGCCGGCTCGGGCTCCAACCAGAGCAACCACATGTATAAGCTCGGACCTATCCATCAGGGAACACTGGAGCGTGGAGCGAAGACGACATCCGACTCATATATATTGTGGCCATCACGTGTCGGAGCATTCTCGCTCGTCATGGGCAGACACGTGACGCACTCCGACACGTCGAACCTGCCGTTCTCATACCTCATAGAGCAGAACAACACCACATACTTGGCTCCAGGCGTCAACCTGCGCAGCGTGGGTACCATACGCGATGCACAGAAATGGCCCAAGCGCGACCTGCGTACCGACCCCAACAAGTTGGACTGCATAAACTACAACCTGCTCAGTCCATACACCATACAGAAGATGATTAAGGGACGCGAGATTCTGCAGGAACTGCGCAAGGCATCGGGCGAACTGTCGGACATCTATTCGTTCCATAGCACCAAGATTCGCAACTCCGCACTCAACAATGGTATACGCTACTACGAGATTGGCATCAACAAGTTCCTTGGCAACTCGCTCATAAACCGCCTGCAGGGGACGGACTTCAAGAGCAACGACGAGATACGTGCACGCCTGCTGCCCGACACCACCATAGGGCGTGGAGAGTGGGTCGACATGTCGGGACTGATTGCTCCGAAGAGCGAGGTCGAGCGGCTGATGAGCGCCATCGAGGATGGTAGCGTGAACCGACTGAAGCAGATAAACGCCGTCTTCTCAGAGATGCATGCCAACTACTACACCTATGAGTGGACGTGGGCATACGACAGGTTCGAGGAGTTCTACGGCAAGAAGCCGCAGGACATGACGGCACAGGACGTCATCGACATCGTGGAGAAGTGGAAGGAAGCAGTCATCGGTCTCGACCGCATGGTCTACAACGATGCCAAGAAGGAGTTTTCGCTCTCGTCCATGACCGGCTTCGGTGCCGACGGCACACGCGAGGAGAAGGAGATGGACTTCGAACAGGTGCGTGGCGACTTCGAAAACAATCCCTTTGTCACTGCTGTGCTGCAGCACATAGAGACCAAGACGGCACTCGGCGACGAGCTCATAGGCCGCATGCGCAAATTGCTGTGACGAAAAAAAGACATCGGTATGCGCTTTTCATTATTTTTGCACGTCAGAACAAGAAGAACTTAAACAATAATACGCAATTATGGCAACAACACCTCCGTTTCACTATCAGCCCATGTTCGAGCTGGGCGAAGACAAAACCGAGTACTATCTGCTTACCAAGGACTATGTGTCGGTAGGCGAATTTGAGGGCAAGCCTGTCCTGAAGGTCGAGAAAGAAGGACTTACAGCACTGGCACGCCAGGCTTTCCACGACGTATCATTCATGTTGCGCCGCTCGCACAACCTGCAGGTGGCAAAGATTCTGAGCGATCCCGAAGCAAGCGAGAACGACAAGTATGTGGCACTGACCTTCCTGCGCAATGCCGAAGTGGCATGCAAGGGACAGCTTCCATTGTGCCAGGACACCGGTACAGCAATCATCCACGGCGAGAAAGGCCAGCAGGTGTGGACGGGCTTCTGCGACGAAGAGGCACTGTCGCGCGGCGTCTATGAGACATATACTCAGGATAACCTGCGCTATTCGCAGAATGCACCGCTCAACATGTTCGACGAGGTGAACACCAAGTGCAATCTGCCTGCACAGATTGACCTCGAGGCTACCGAAGGCATGGAATACCGCTTCCTGTGCGTCACCAAAGGCGGTGGCTCGGCAAACAAGACCTATCTCTATCAGGAGACAAAGGCACGCATACAGAACCCAGGCACACTCATCCCGTTCCTTGTTGAAAAGATGAAGAGCCTCGGCACAGCAGCTTGCCCGCCCTATCACATTGCATTCGTCATCGGTGGCACATCGGCAGAGAAGAACCTGCTGACTGTTAAGCTCGCCTCGACACACTACTACGACGAGCTGCCCACTACAGGCAACGAGTACGGTCGTGCATTCCGTGACGTCGAGTTGGAGAAGCAACTGCTGGAAGAAGCACATAAGATTGGACTCGGTGCACAGTTTGGTGGCAAGTACATGGCACACGACGTACGCGTCGTTCGTCTGCCTCGTCACGGCGCATCATGCCCCATCGGTCTTGGCGTATCATGCTCTGCCGACCGCAACATCAAGGCAAAGATCAACAAGGACGGCATCTGGATTGAGAAGATGGATAGCAACCCAACAGAGCTCATACCCGAAGAGTTGCGCAATGCAGGCGAGGGCAACGTCGTGAAGATAGACCTTAACCAGCCTATCCGTGAGGTATGCAAGATACTGTCACAGTATCCTGTATCGACACGCGTATCGCTCAACGGCACCATCATCGTGGCACGCGACATCGCACATGCCAAGCTCAAAGCACGTCTGGATGCAGGCGAAGACCTGCCGGCATACTTCAAGGATCACCCAATCCTTTATGCTGGACCGGCAAAGACACCTAAGGGCATGCCTTGCGGATCTATGGGACCGACCACGGCAAACCGTATGGACCCGTACGTTGATGAGTTCCAGGATCATGGTGGCAGCCTGATAATGATTGCCAAGGGTAATCGCACCGAGGTCGTAACAGAGGCTTGCAAGAAGCATGGCGGCTTCTATCTCGGCTCCATTGGTGGACCTGCTGCAGTGCTTTCGCAGAACAGCATCAAGAGCATAGAGTGCGTGGAGTATCCCGAACTCGGCATGGAAGCCATCTGGAAGATAGAGGTCGAGGACTTCCCAGCATTCATCCTCGTCGACGACAAGGGCAACGACTTCTTCAAGCAGCTGAAGCCCCGCTGCCCGATGTGCAAGTAAGTCACGCACACACATAGGACAACAAAACC